>JBKJOI010000050.1:0-8718 GCA_046595695.1 Haliangiales bacterium
GGGCCGATGAGGAGCTGGGCGGCGCCCTTGATAGCGCCCAGGGGGTTCCTGATCTCGTGCGCTTGGCGGCGATCGGCGAGATGGCGGCCGGCCTGGCGCACGAGATCAGGAACCCGCTCGGCGCCATCAAGGGCGCGGCGCAGCTGCTGGTCGGGCCCGACGGCAAGCCGTCGCCCAGCTCGGGGCCCGCCGAGGTCAGCGAGTTCCTCGGCATCATCGTGGACGAGGTCAACCGGCTGAACCGCGTGGTCTCGCAGTTCCTCGACTACGCGCGCCCGTACAAGGTCATGGAGTCGACCGAGGTCGACCTGAACGAGGTCGTGCGCAAGACGCTCTCGCTCATCGAGCCGCAGGAGGGCGCGCAGGGCGTCACCATCACCACCCACCTGACCGAGCCGCTGCCCAGGGTGCGCGGCGACGCCGAGCAGCTGCGCCAGGTGTTCCTCAACCTGGGCATGAACGCGGTGCAGGCGATGCACGGCGGCGGCGCGCTCACGATCACCACGCGCCGGCGCATGGGCCGCCGCGATCCGGGCGCGTTCGTCGAGGTCATCTTCTCCGACAGCGGGCCCGGCATCGCGCGCGACCAGCTGAAGAACCTGTTCATCCCCTTCTTCACCACCAAGGAGAAGGGCACCGGGCTGGGGCTGCCCATCTCGCAGCGCATCGTCGCCCACCACGGCGGCGTGATCGAGGTGCGCTCGTCGATCGGCAAGGGCGCGCAGTTCATCGTGCTCCTGCCGGTGGCGGACGAGACCGCGGTGACCTCGACGGGTAGCATCAGCCGCGCCTCGCTGTCGCTGCCGCCACGCGCTTCGCGCGTGCTATAGGTGGTGACGAACATGTCAGATCCCGTGCGCGTGCTGGTTGCCGACGACGAGGCGAACCTGCGCCGGGTGCTCGCCGCGATCTTGACGCGCGAAGGTTACGAGGTGGTGCAGGCGTCCTCGGGCGAGGAGGCCATCGGCATGCTCCACCGCAACCTGCACGCGGTGGTGACCGACCTCAAGATGCCGCGCATCGACGGCATGACGGTGCTCAGGCGCGCCTCGCAAGAGGTGCCCGACGTGCCGGTCATCATCATCACCGCCCACGGCACCGTGGAGAGCGCGGTCGAGGCGGTCCGCGCGGGCGCGTTCGACTACATCGAGAAGCCGTTCGAGCAGGACCAGATCCGCCAGGTGGTCGCCAAGGCGGTCCGCCAGGCCGAGCTGCAGCGGCGCTCGCCGCGCCCGCTCACGGATCCCTCGAGCACGCACGGTGAGGCCGCCGGCCGTTTCGGGCTGGTCGGGCACGCGCCCGGCATGCGGCAGATCTACGCGGTGATCGAGAAGGTCGCCGACACGCCCTCCACGGTGCTCATCACCGGCGAGTCGGGCACCGGCAAGGAGCTGGTCGCCAAGGCCATGCACGACTCGAGCTCGCGGACCACCGGGCCGTTCATCAAGATCAACTGCGCCGCGATCCCCAAGACGCTCATGGAGTCGGAGCTGTTCGGCTACGAGAAAGGTGCGTTCACCGGCGCGGTCGGCTCCAAGCCCGGGCGCTTCGAGCTGGCCGACAAGGGCACGCTCTTCCTCGACGAGATCGGCGAGATCCCGCCCGAGATGCAGGTGAAGCTCTTGCGCGCGCTGCAGGAGAGCGAGTTCGAGCGCGTCGGCGGCATCAAGACCATCAAGGTCGACGTGCGGCTCGTGACGGCGACCAACCGCAACCTCGAGAACGAGATCAAGGCGGGCAACTTCCGCGAGGATCTCTACTACCGGCTGAACGTGGTGCCGCTGCACATCCCGCCGCTGCCCGATCGCCGCGAGGACATCCCGCTCCTGGTCGAGCACATCATCCGCAAGTTCAACGACCGGCTGAAGAAGCAGGTCACCGGCATCGAGCCCGAGGCGCTCGATCGCCTGGTCGCCTACAACTGGCCGGGCAACATCCGCGAGCTCGAGAACGTGCTCGAGCGCACCCTGCTCTTCTGCGACGCCCCCCTGATCCGGCTCGCCGACCTACCCGGCGACCTGGGCACCGGCGCCGCCGGCGGTGGTATGGGCGCCCTCGGCCAGAGCCCGGCCGGCTCGGCCGGCGTGCCGCTACCGTTGCCCGTGTCTGCAAGCATCTCGGGCGCCACGCCGGGCACGAATCCGCCGCCCGCGGCCGGCGCGCCGACCGGGCCGCAGTCGCTGAAGGAGCTCGTGCGCGCGGAGACAGATCGGGTCGAACGCGAGCTCATCGTGAAGGCGCTCGACGAGACCGGCGGGAACGTCACGCAGGCGGCCAAGCTGCTGAAGATCAGCCGCAAGAGCCTGCAGACGAAGATGAAGGAGTTCGGCCTGCGCGAGAAGGAGTAGCGCGGCGCGGGTTGGCGGCGGGCGGCGCGGGCGGTGGCTTCGACGGCGGTGAGTAGCGCCTAGAACGTGCCGCCGACGCCGATGAAGCGGGGGCTCACGACGAGGTCCCAGGCGGGGGTCCGCGGGGCGCGCGCCGATTCAATGGCGATCCGTGGAGCGTCGTGGCGAATGAGCTTCACGGTGCCCCAGACGATCGCGACCGAGCCGGCGCCGACGAAGGCCCAGCCGGCCACGCGGCGCTGCGAGTCGGCGCGCTCCTCGTCGACGCGGACCTGGTCGGTCGCGGGCAGCGCGGCGCTGGAGAGCTCGTAGCCGTCGAGGAGCAGCCAGGCGCCGACGCCGGCGGCGAGGACGCCGCCGCCGGTCAGCGCCCAGCCCCAGCCGTCTTCGTACCAGGGCGCGCGGGTCACGGGACGAATCGGCCCGAGCGGCGAAGCACCGGCATCAGCGGCAGGCGCCGGGGCCGGCAGCGCGGAGCTGCCGTCGGGCGGAGGCGGCTCGGTGGTGCCTTGCGGAGGCTTCTTGGCCGACGCCTTCTGCTCGGCGTCGAGGCGCTCCATCTCGGTGATCCTGGCCTCGACCGTGGCGCGGTTGGTCGCGGTCGCGTGGTTGCGCAGGTACGACTTGTAGAAGAACACCGCGCGCTCGTAGTCCTTCTTCATGCGGTGCGCCTGCGCGATGTTGTAGAGCGCCTCGGGGTACGGGTAGACCTCGTAGGCCTTCTGGAACAGATCGATCGCCTCGTCGAACTTGCCCAGATCGAAGCGCGCGGTGCCTTCCTGCAGCAGCGCGTACGCACGGCGCTTGCGCTCCTTGCCGGGGTCCTTGTCGTCGGGCTGCTCTGGGCGCGCCGTCTTGCCCACCTGCGCGTGCGCGCGCGGCGCGGCGGCGAGCGTGACGAGGGCGGCGACGAGCAGCGTGGCGAGCAGGCGGGCGCGGGGCATCATGGCTCGGGTTCGACGGGGGTCATCGTAGCGTCATCGTCGCTCGGCGTCTTGGGCCGTGGCGTCGGCGTCCCGTTCTTGCTCTCGCGACGCTTGGCCTCGCCGGCGTCCGGCGCGGGCGACGGCGCGGGCGCCGCCGGCGCGGCCGGCTCGCCGGGTGCCTTCGCGACCTTGCGCCCGCGCGAGCGCGGCGTCGGGTCGCGCGGCGCGCGCGAATCTGCGGCCAGCGCCACCAGCACGACCGGCAGGCGAACCAGCGGGGCATCGATGCTCAGCGTGCCGGCGAACGGCGCGAAGCCGTCGCGCTCGACGCGCACCGCCAGCGTCCGGCCGTGCGCCACCCCGGCGAGCGCGAACGGCGAGCCCCCCAGCAGCAGCTTGCCGTCGACGGTGACACGGGCATCGGACGGCACGACCTCGATGACCACGTCGGCTACAGCCTCGGAGCTCTCTGATGGAGCCTGCGCCGGCTCCGGCGCGACCACGCCCGCGTCCGCCGCCCGCGCGCCCACGGCCGTCGCGCCGTTCCTGCCCGGCCCGCCACCGCCCGGCTGCCACAGCACCGCCGCCGCGACGCTCGCCGCCGCGGCGACCGCCAGGCCCCCGACGATCCACGAACGCCGCGACCGCCCCCGCGCGCCACTCGCCCCAGCGGGGCCGCCCCTGCCCTCCGTGCCGACTCCGCTTGCGCCCTCGGCGCCGGCGCCGAGCGCGCCACCCACGCCGAGCACGCCCGCGCCGCCACCCGCGCCACCCGCGCCCGCGCCCGCGCCGCGCGCGCCCGCCTCACCCGCCAGCGTCGGGGTCCGCCCGGGCGCCGAGCGAACGTGCGGCCCGTCGTCGTCGATCAGCCGGGGCACTCCGTCGCCGCTCGGGTCCTTCTCCTCCTGCCGCGACGATTCCTGCCGCGCGCCCGACGACGAAGCCGCGGCCGCCGCCGCCGCCTCGGTCGCGAACAGCCCGCCCATGTACAGCTTCAGCTCCACCGACGTGGCCTCACGCCCGCCGGGCGCTGCCAGGAGCGCACCGAGCGCCTCGCGCGCGCTCGCATACCGCGCGGTCGGCTCACGCGCGAGCAGCCGCACGATGAGCTCCTCGACCTCCAGCGGCGCCTTCACCCCCGCGTCACGCAGCGGCGGCACCCGGCACTCGAACGTCCTGCGCAGCCGCTCGGCCTCGCTCGCGCCGTCGAAGAGCTTCTTGCCGGTCAGGCACTCCCAGAGCACCAGCCCGATCGCGAACAGATCGCTGCGCACCGACGCCGGCGCGCCCTCGAGCACCTCGGGCGCGATGTAGCCGGCGGTGCCCTTCACCTCGCTGCGCGAGATGCCGCCGCCGGTCTCGGCCGCCACCTTGGCGATGCCGAAGTCGGAGAGCTTCACGCTGCCCTCGTAGCTCACCAGCGCGTTGTGCGGCTTCACGTCGCGGTGCACGACGCCGCGCTCGTGCGCGTACGAGAGCCCCTTGAGCGCCTCACCGACGACGAACAGCGCGAGCGGCACCGGGAACGGCGCGCCCGCGCGCGCGAGAATGTGCCGCAGGTCCCGGCCGGCCACGTGCTCCATCTCGATGTAGAGCAGCCCGCCTTCCTGGCCGAAGCCGAAGACCGGCACGATGTTGGCGTGGTCGAGCGCCGCGGCGATGCGCGCCTCGGCCATGAACATGGCCGCGAAGCGCTCCTCGTCGAGGGTCGGCAGGATCAGCTTGAGCGCGACCGTCTTCTGCCAGCTGCCCGCGCCCGACTTGAGCGCGCGCCAGACCTCGCCCATGCCGCCCCGGCTGATGCGTTCGCCCAGGCGGTACGGGCCGAACTTCTGACCGGGCTGCAAGACCGCCATTTCCTTCGAATACTTACCATACCTGGCCGCGCGCGCCCGGAGGCCCTGTGTTAGGCTGCGCGCGTGCGCGGAAAGCACGCCTTCGTCCTTTCGTTAATCACGCTCCCGTTCGCCTCCCGTTTCGTCGCCCCGGCGTACGCCGCCGAGGGCACCGAGATCGCCAGTGCCATGGACGAGGACGATCCGTTCGACCTCTTCATGACGGTCGAATACAGCTACGAGGCGAAGCGCGCCGCCATCAAGCGCGAGTTCGCCGGCCTGATCGGCTCCACGCCCGACGGCCCCATGCCGATCGTGAAAGATCTCCTCTACTTCCAGGATCGGCACACCATCACGCCGCGCCTGCAGATCGGCCTCTTCCACGACCTCGAGATCAACCTAGCGCTGCCGATCATCGTCAGTGACAAGCGCCACTACGACTTCGACCAGCGCGACACGCCGTGTGACTTTTCCGGCGGGGACGCTACCTGCATCAACGAGGGCAACTCGACGACGCTGCGTGATGGCCTCTTGCCCGGCGCGGCCGGCGGACAGCTCGGCTACGACGCCGGCGATCCGACGACCAACTTCGCGCCCGGCTCGAAGCGCGTCTTCAACGGCGTCGACCGCGCCGGCCTCGACCAGCTCCACCTGGGCCTGGCGTGGGCGCCGCTCAACCAGGAGCGCGATGACACCAAGCCGACCTGGGTCATCGGCGCCGAGCTCCGTCTCGCCGTGGGCGCGCCCATGCGCTTCGATCGCCTGAACCCGACGCTCGAGGACGGCGCCGGCCGCGGCATCAACGAGTTCCGCTTCCAGACGTCGCTGTCCAAGCGCACACCCTGGGCGGAGCCGTTCGTGAGCTTCTACTGGCAGGCCCCGCTCCCCACCGATGCTTCGTCGCCGCCGACGAGCCCGACCGACAAGGCTGACACCCAGTTCTGGGACGTCGGCTTCGGCCAGGACGCGGTCTACGCGCAGCAGATCGCGGGCACCACGTTCGGCTTCAACGGGATCCCCTGGCAGAACCGCCGCCAGAAGCAGTACCTGGCCATCGAGGTGCGCGCCAAGGCCGAGGCCAAGTTCGAGGGCCGCGGCTACTCCGAGATGTGGGAGATCTTCGCCCACGGCGGTGACGTCGCGAGCAACGCCGACGCGCCGCTGGCCGTCGATCGCGACCCGACCTCCGCCACCGACCAGGACATCGCGCACCCGGGCGTGACCACGATCGAGAACTACCTGACCTTCGGCGGCCGCCTGGGGCTGCGCGGCCAGATGGGCGATCGTGCGCGCTTCACCGCGTCGTTCGAGTTCGACTACGATCAGTCGCACCGCATCTCGTGGACCGACGCGGGCCGCGAGCTCAAGGGCTGCACGGGCACGTCGACGTCCAATTGCGAGGCCGACAACGACTCGGTCGTGACGCCGGGCACCAAAGAAGTGAACCCGCTGTTCTCGCGCACCATCGATCTGCCGGGCCGGCGCTACCTGGTCGACGAGTCGATCACGTACGTCTTCCTGCTCACCGGCACGCTCATGTTCTGAGCCGCGCGCTCGCGTCCGAGGCCGCGCCGGCCGCGCCGACCGCGAACGAGCGCATCGACAGGGAACCGTGATGGAAGCCCTCGAACACCGAGGTGGCGCGCTCGCCGGCACGCGCCGCGCCCGCCACGACCAGCGCCGGGTCGAAGTGCTCGCTCGTGGGCACGGCGAGCGCCGCGTGCGGGGCGTTCGCTCGGTACTCGCCCAGGCCGGTGAAATCGCCGCCGTGCAGCTTGTCGCCGACCCACGCATCGAACTCGCGCGCCCAATCGATCGCGGGCGCCTGCTTGTCCTCGAACACGACGCGCCGCAGGTTGTGCACGACGCCGCCCGAGCCGACCAGCATCACGTCGCGCTCGCGCAGCTGACCGAGCGCCGCGCCGATCGCGAGCAACTCGGAGGGCGCACGCGGCGCCGGCAACGAGACCGCGACCACCGGGACGTTCGCCGCCGGATACATGAAGCGCAGCGGCACCCAGGCGCCGTGATCCAGGCCGCGCTCGGGATCGAGCGCCGCGTCGACGCCGGCCGCGCGCAAGAGACCGACGACGTCGGCGGCCAGCGCGGGCGCGCCCGGCGCCGGGTAGGTGATCTGATAGAGCGCCTGCGGGAAGCCGCCGAAATCGTGGATCGTGGGCGGCCGCGCAGACGAGCTCACGCGCACCTGACCACGCACTTCCCAGTGCGCCGAGACGATGACCACGGCGCGTGGCCGCGGCAAAGACGCCGCGTAGCCGGCCAGCGAGCGGTTGTACTCGTCGTCGTCCAGCGCGACGAGCGGCGATCCGTGAGCGACGAACAGGGCGGGCAGCATCTCGGGTCCTCCTGGAGTTACTCGGATCAGCAAGAAGGCGGCCAGGCGTCAGAACGTGTGAATCCAGTGGCTTGGGTGGGCCGCGTTCGTATCATTCTGATAGTCTACCGTCTCGTCTTGACGGAGGCGTGGGCGGTGCCGCGAGGCACGGAGGAGCGAGATGCGCGTCGGCGACCTGGATCTGCGCGAGCTGCTGGCGTTCGAGCCCAAGGGCGGCGTGATCCGCTTCGCCGGGCAGCGGGCGCTGATCCTCGACGCGGTGGCGCTGGGCCTGCTGCGCAAGGAGCTCATCGACATGTTCGGCGTGCAGGCCGCGCGCGGCGTGCTGACCCGCTTCGGCTACGCGCACGGCTGGCGCACCGCCGACACCCTGCGCGGCGCGTTCCCGTGGCAGGACGATCGCGAGTGGCAGAAGGCGGGCGGTCGTCTGCACATGCTGCAGGGGCTGGTCGTCTTCGAGCCGCCACCGCACGAGGACGCGGCGGCCGCCGCCCCCGGCGCGCCCGCGCCCTTCGCCGAGGCAACCTGGCACGAGTCGTACGAGGCCGAGCAGCACCTCTTACACGTCGGCCGCTCCGATGATGCGGTCTGCTGGACGCTCGCCGGCTTCGCCAGCGGCTACCTGAGCTTCAGCCGCGACCGCGAGATCTACTGCATCGAGGACCGTTGCCGCGGCAAGGGCGACGCCGCCTGCCATGTGGTCGGCCGCTTCAAGGAGGACTGGGGCGCCGGGATCGAGCCGCACCTGGCCTTCTACCAGACGTCGTGCCTGGACGCCGCGCTCGAGAGCGTCCGCACCGCGCTGCGCAGCGCCGAGAAGAAGCTGCAGTCGCGCAAGCAGGAGCTGGCGCGGCTGGGCAGCGCCACCGCCGACGGTTCGGGCCTGATCGCCAACAGCGAGGCGATGCGGCGCGTGCTCGACCTGGCGCGGCGCGTCGCGCAGGTCGAGTCGACCGCGCTGGTCACCGGCGAGAGCGGCGTCGGCAAGGAGCGCGTCGCGCGGCTGATCCACGACGCCTCGGCGCGCGCGGCGCAGCCGTTCGTGGCGGTCAACTGCGGCGCGGTCATCGAGACGCTGCTCGAGAGCGAGCTGTTCGGCCACGCGCGCGGCGCGTTCACCGGCGCCGACCGCGATCGCCCGGGCCTGTTCGAAGCCGCCCACGGCGGCACCCTGTTCCTCGACGAGATCGGCGAGATCTCGCGCCACGTCCAGGTCAAGCTGCTGCGCGTCCTCCAGGAGGGCGAGATCGAGC
>JBKJOI010000055.1:0-2859 GCA_046595695.1 Haliangiales bacterium
GGACGAGGTCAAGCGGCTCGTCGCGGCGCTCCGGCCTCGCCCCGCGGTGCCGGACTCGGTGCGTCGGTTGCCGGTCCGCGCGGCCGCCGAGTCGGCACCGGCTGCAGCGTCCGCGCCCGCCGCCGCGCCCGAGATCACGGCCTGCTCACCGGCGGCCGAGCCGCGGCGGGCGCGCGTCGTCCCGCTGTCGGCCACGCAGCACCTCTTGAAGGCGACCGTGTCGGAGGAGTTCGTGCGTGACCTCGAGGAGGTGCGCGCGGCGCTGAGCCACAAGCTACCCGGGGGCAGCCTCGAGGCCGTCCTGCACGAGTGTCTACGGGTCACGCTGGCCGCGTGCCACAAGCGGCGCCGCGGCGCCGGCAGCGAACGGCCGGCCAAGGCGAACGACAACTTCGGCAGTCAGGTTGTGCCGGCGCCGGCAGTGAACGACAACCTCGACCGCGCGGCCGACGTCGAGCCGCCCGCGAACAGCCGCTACATTCCCGCGGCCGTACGCGACGAGGTGTGGCGGCGCGACGGAGGACGCTGCGTCTTCGTCGGTAGCGCGGGCCATGTGTGCGGCTCGTGCTACCAGATCGAAGTGCACCACCTGCAGGCGTTTGCGCGCGGCGGCCAGGCCACCGTCGCCGGCCTCGTGGCAATTATGCACCCTGCACCTGAGCGAGAGCCCGGCGACGGTCGCCTGGCCGCCGCGCGCAAACGCCTGCAGGTGGTGCACCTCGATCTGGTAGCGCGAGCCGCACATGTGGCCTTCGCTACCGACGAAGCAGCGCCCACTAGCAGGGCAAGTTGGCGCTGCAATCTCGCGAAGTTACAACGTCGGGATCCGGCTGGGTTTGATTCGCTACCATTCCCGACCCAGCCTTTCCCGCCCGTGCACCGAGCATGCTCATCGTTGCCCGCTGGTCTGCGGCTTCCTGGCTCGAAGGTCGCGTGTAGTGCTCCTTCGTGACCTTGCATGACGCCTGACCGAGTAGCTTCGCGATCGCCTCGCCGGCTGCATCTCCGTCGGTGGCGAGCGAAGCCGCCATGCCGCGCAGCGAATGAAAGGTCAGCTTCTTGGCGATGTCTTCAGGCAAGCCAATCTCCCGACCAATCGACCTCACGCGGCACAAGAGCGTGTTCTTGTGCTGCGGGATCAAGCGCTCCGTGGGCGACGTCGCCGCGTCGGCGGCCCGACACAGCAGCTCCCAGAGTTCGGGGAGCGGGACGCGAACGTGGCGGTAGGCGTTCTCGGTCTTGGTGCCGTCGATCACGAGCCGCGGATGGGCGACCCGATCGACGTGACGCGCCAAGATCCCGCGCACCTCACTGCTACGCGGCCCCAGGTACAGGCTCACGAGCACGCCGAGCGCGGCGCGGTCGCCACCCTCGGCCAGCTCCCAGGCGCGATCGCGAAAGCGGAACAGGTCGGTCATGGTGTCGATCTGAGGCTTGCGCTTGTTCCGCTTGCCCACCAACTTGATGCCTGCGGTTGGATCACGCCGCACGTAGCCCTTCTCGACCGACCACCGCCAGAGCGTACGAGACCACTTCAGCGCCTCTTGCGCGGTCGCCACCGATGCCTGACGCTTGTTCTTCGTGATGCGCGTGCGCGCCTCCGCGTAGGCATCGACCATGTGCTTCGGCGTGATGGACGCCGCGGGCGCCTCCATGTGCTTGCCGAGCATCGTCTGGATCCCGAGGCGGACGCTCGCCGATTCCGGCTTGCCATCTTCCTTCCGCGCCTGGATCCACTTTTCGTAGAGTGCGGTCACCGTCGGTCCTGTTTCGCTCGCGTGCTCTTTCGCGAACTTCCTTGCTGCGGTTTCTGCTTCTGCTTCTGTCTCAAACGAGTCAGATACGGGCTTCCCGTCGAGCATGTACTTGTTGCGGAACCTTCGTCCGTGATGCTCGGCGACGGTAACAACTCTCGTGAGTGCTGCTCTCTTGCGCGCCATGTGTCCATCTCCCTTCCCCCAGGCGCGAACGGGTCGCTAGTCATGGGAAAAAACGTAGCACGTGCTTGGCTGATTCCAGAAGCCGCCAAGCCCATCGCGACGGCCTTCTCGACGAGGGCTTGCAAGACGTCGAGATCGACGAGCACCGGACCGGAGCAGCTCTCGCTCGGCGCCGTCGTCAGCTCGCTGCTCGTGCTCACCGCCGCACTCTCGGACGCGCGCACGTCAGCGCCCGGCGCGGCGGCGTTCACCGCGGCGCTCGTCCTCACCGCTACGGCCGGTCACAGGGCACGTCTCTGGTGTGGGCGGTCGCTGTCGCGTAGGTCGCGATCGCCTTGCCACACCCCAACGTTCGTCGGCGCTGCTCATGAAACCGACTCTGCCGAGCAACCCGGGACAAGGTCTGTCCGTGCGTCCCCACCGAATCGCGCGGGCGGGCAGGCGCTGTGCGCTGCATCACGCGAGCGCGCTCGGGGCGCTCGTTCCCCCGAACCACGAGTCCGGGATCGCCTCCTTGGCCGCGCCACCCTTCGGGCCGAAGTAGTCCCAGCCCGCCACGCTGCCGTAGTAGTCGAGGCCGCGCAGCCAGCGGCGCCGTACGCCGTTCGCGTCCCATGGCGACTTGCCCGCCGCGAAGTTCCGATCTTGCAGCGGCGCAAAGAGGATGTTGGTCGCGCCGCGCGTCGGGTCCTCGTTCGCTGGAGTCGCCAGGATCGTGCGCGCGAGCATCCGCGTCTTGTCGGTGGCCGGCCGCGCCGACGAGAACGGCCGCTTGTTGCCGACCTGCTTCCCGCACGGGTTGCACACCATTTTCGCGATGCTCTTGTCAGCGCGCTGCGCGGCGCGGTTGCGCGCCACCCAGCCGATCCGGATCTGCGAGGCCCGATCGGCAGCTTCGCTCGCCAGAATCCGTGCGAGC
>JBKJOI010000062.1:0-3280 GCA_046595695.1 Haliangiales bacterium
GCGCCGCCGGTGCGCGCCGAGAAGCCCGGGCTGTCGGCGCTGGTCGAGGCCTACCGGCGCAACCCGCCGTTCTTCATCTGCCTCGTGCTGGTGTTCTTCGGCTCCATGCTCACGACGCAGCTCTTCTCCACGCTGACGACGTACCTGGGCGCCGAGCTCCGCTACGAGGAGGGCACGATCGGGCTCGTCTACACCATCAACGGCATCCTGGTGGTGCTGCTGCAGGTGCCGGCGGTGGCGCTCATCCGGCGCGGCGGCGCGCGCGTGGCGCTGGTCGTCGGGCCGGTCATGTACACGATCGCGTACCTGGCCATCGGCACGAACGACTCGTTCTGGTGGATCGGCGGCTGCGTCGCCTTCCTGACCTTCGGCGAGGTCATCTTCTCGCCCGCGCTCTCGGATCTCGCGGTCTACCTGGGCGATCCGAAGCGCTACGGCCGCTCGTTCGGGCTGTTCGGGCTGGTGCAGACGCTGGGCATCTCGCTCGGCCCGCTGCTGGGCGGGACGATCTTCGATCACCTGCGCCACGATCACTTCGCCATGTGGGCCACGCTCGCCGGGCTCATGGCCTGCGTCGCCGCGGCCTACGCGCTGTTCGCGCGGCGCTACGCGGTGCGGGTGCTCTGACCGGTGCCGGGCTGGCTCTGGCCGGCGAGCAGCTCGCGCAGCGACTCGCGCAGCGCGCCGGGCGTGAACGGCTTCTCGATGAACCCGCTGATCGCCGGGTGCGCCTGCGCCTGCGTGCGTGCGTCGCGGTGGCCGCTCATGAGCAGCACGGGCACCTTGGTGCGCCCCTGGATGAGCTCGGCGACCTCGAGGCCATCCAGGCCGGGCATGGTGAGATCCACGATCACCGCGACGATCCGGGCGCCCTGCTGCTGCAGCTGTTCCAGGCCGTCCGGGCCGTCGCTCGCCTGCAGCACCTCGAAGCCGCTGCTGCGCAGGATCCGCGCGGCGGTGCGGCGCACCGCGTCGTCGTCGTCGATGAGCAGCACCGTGCCCGAGCCCGTCCACGCGACCGCCGGGGTCGCCACGGCCGGCCGCCGGGCCCGCACCTCGTCGCCGCACGGGAACAGCACCTCGAAGGTCGTCCCCTGCCCCGCCGCGGTGACCACCTTGATGATGCCGCGGTGCGAGCGCACGATGCCGAGCACCGAGGCCAGGCCCAGGCCACGCCCGGTGAACTTGGTCGTGAAGAAGGGGTCGAAGATCTTGGCGAAGGTCTCCGGGCTCATGCCCGTGCCGTTGTCGGTGACCTCGAGGTAGACGTAGCGGCCCGGCGGCGCGTCGGGTGCGGCCATCGCCGAGTAGCGGGACGGCAGCGCGACGTCGCGCACGCCGGTGCGCAGCGAGACCGTCCCCACCTGGCCGTCCAGCGATTCGGAGGCGTTGGTGATGAGGTTCATGACGATCTGGCGGATCTGGCTGGAGTCGCCGGTGAAGGCCGGTAGCCCCGGCGCGAGCTCGCGGCGGAGCTCGGTGTTCCTCGAGATCGCGCTCTTGAGCAGCAGCGACATCTCGTGCACGAGCTGGCCCAGGTCGACGTCATCCTTGACCAGCTTGGCCTTGCCGGCGTAGGCCAGCATCTGCCGGGTGAGCTCGGCCGCCCGTGTCGCGGCCGTCTCGGCGTCCTGGAGGAACGGGGCCACCGGCGACTCCGCGGGCAGCTCGCTGCGGGCCAGGCTGGTGTTGGCGATGATCGACGTCAGCAGGTTGTTGAAGTCGTGGGCGATCCCGCCGGTGAGCACGCCCAGGCTCTCCAGCTTCTGCGTCTGCTGCATCTGCAGCTCGAGCGCGCGGCGCTCCTCGTCGGCGTGCTTGCGGTCGGTGACGTCCTGGAGCGTGCCCGCGAGGTGGAGCGGCTGCCCCTCGGCGTCGTGCTGACGCTGCAGCCGCGCGATGAAGTGGCGCACGGGCCCGCGCGCCGGATCGCTGCGCAGCTCGATCACGACCACCTCGCGGCTGCGCAGGGCGTGGGCGTTGCTCTCGGCCACGCGCACCCGGTCGTCGGGGTGCAGGAGCTCGAGGAAGCCCTCGAACGGGGGCACGCCGGCGGCGGGATCGGCGCCCAGCAAACGGAAGGTCTCGGGCGACCACCAGCGCCGACCCGCATCTTGCTCGAAGCTGCCCATGTGCGCGATGGCCTGCGCGGCCTCGAGGCTGGCCCGGCTGCGGCGCAGATCGATCTCCATGTCCTCGCGAACACGACGGCTGCGGTAGCCGTCCACGATGGAGCCGCAGGTGGAGAGGAAGGGCAACAGCTCGGTCGCCAGCGCCTCGTCGTAGGCGGAGCCGCGGTTGGCGACGCCGACCATGCCCACGAGGTTTCCGTCGTGGAAGAAAGGCAGGCCGAGGAACGACTCGATGGGCGGGTGACCCGGCAGCAGCCAGCCGGCGCGGGCATCGCGGGACGCGCCGTTCGCGATCACCGGCCTGCGGGTCGTCATCACCGCGCCGAAGCGCGTGCTCAGGTCGCGGAACACCAGGCCGGTGGAGGCGCTGTCCTGGTAGCGCGCTTGCGTCTCGGCGGTCCACCCGACGCTGGTGATGGCGTGCGCCCGCAGATAGGGCGCGCCCGTCTCGTCGGTGACCACCTCGCCGATGAAGCCGAACCGGCTCTCGGTCAGCTCGAGCAGCTGAGCGAGCAGCTGCTCGAAGACCGGACGCGGATCCTGACGCGTGATGTAGCGTTCCTGGGCGGTATGGATCGCGGCCAGCACCGCCTGCGAGCGACGCACGCTGCGCTCGCGCCGGAGCACCTCGGCGAGCGCTCGGGCGTGCTCGGCGCGCGTCGCCGCGAGCAGCATGCCGGTCGTGGCCAGCGTCAGCACGACCAGCTCGAGGTAGACGAGGCTGCGCAGCGGGTTCGCATCGGTGAACGGACCCAGCCCCAGGGAGGCCGCCACCAGGGCCATGCCGCTCACGATCAGGTTCGCGCCCGCGGCACCTTGCGGCCCGAAGCGCATGGCGCTCCACACGATCGGGATCGCGCAGATGAAGATGGCCGGGCGCTGCGCGAAGACCGCCGCGGGCCACACCCCGAAGCCGACCAGCGAGGCCAGGACCAGCAGGGCGATGACGCCCGCGGCCTCGACCGAGCGCGCGATGCGGTGCCGCGTCCGGGACGCGGCGGCGGGCCGCGGCCGCGAGCACAGCAGCAGCGCCGGGGCGAGGATGGACACGCTCACCGAGTCGCCGATCCACCACGCGCTGAACGCCGGCCCGAGCTCGGCCCAGGGCAGCGAACCGGTCGCCGCGAGACTGAGCACGCCGATGGTCG
>JBKJOI010000206.1:0-3891 GCA_046595695.1 Haliangiales bacterium
CGCGTCCTCGCGTCACTCCAGGACGGCGCCGCGCTGCACGCCGCCGCCAACGCCGCGACCCACCTGGGCGCAGCGCACCCGAACCTGCGCGCCGCCTTCCAGGCGATGGCCGCGCGCCACGGCAACCTGAACGCCGCCTTCGCGGCGACTAGCCCGACCTTCCTGTTCCAGGAGCTCCTCGATCATCTGTTCGAGCTGCCCACCGAGACGCAGGAGCTGGCCCTGCTCGTCGGCCTCGCCGATCAGCGCTGGCGCAGCTTCCAGGCCACCGGCCTGTTCATCGCCAGCGACGAGCGCGCGCTCCACGCCGGCATGCAGAACAAGGCCCTCGTGGTCCAGCAGCTCACCAACCGGGTGAACCAGCTCGAGGCGAGCTACAACGCCTTCCTGGGCCAGCGGGTCAACCTGGTGAACGCCCTGCTCGGCGAGATGCGCAACGGCCAGGAGCGCCGCGGGCTCGTGGATCGCTGGGGCATGATCACGCGGCGCATCGTGAACGCGCAGCGCGAGCTCGGCGGCCTCCAGGCGCGCGAGATCACGGAGCGCGCGGCGTTCGCGGCCTACCGCGGGACCTTCGACCAGCTGCGCGCAAGCGGCGTCTTCGATGCCGACGTCTCGGCGCAGAGCGACCAGCTGCCGACGCTGCAGATCGCGGGCTCGGCGGCCCGCTTCACCGGCAGCCGCCCGGCCGCACCGGCCGCGCTCGCGGTCCAGTACACCGATACCTCCGACGGCCAGACGAAGCCCTGGAAGCAGTCGCTGAGCGCCGGCCAGTCGCTTCGCTTCGAGGTCAGGAACGAGTGGTCGCCGTCGTGCGCGCTGCAAAAGGCGGGAGCGCCCGCCGGTGAGCTCCACGACATACAAGGTCCCGCGAACGACTACAACGTCACCGACACCGACCGGCTGGTTGGCCCGGAAGGCTACATGCTGCAGTTTACCGGCTCGAACTTTCAGGCCACCAACGCCTCGGTGCAGGCGAGCCTGCGCGCCCACCTGAGCGCCGAGATCTGCCTGCAGGTCGAAACCGGCGCCCCTGGCTTCGTCGAGTTCCTGTTCGGCTCCGATGCCAAGATCATCGCCAAGGCGTGCGCTGGCCTCGAGGCTTCGGGTACCGTCACGACCGGGTCGCAGGGCGGCGCCGAGCAG
Organism: Haliangiales bacterium; assembly: GCA_046595695.1. Taxonomy (GTDB): domain Bacteria; phylum Myxococcota_A; class Polyangia; order Haliangiales; family SHYZ01; genus JBKJOI01. Next base: position 1,147 of record JBKJOI010000206.1, read on the forward strand.
CGCACGAGCGCCAGCTTCGCGGGCGGTATGCACCTCGACAACACGCCCTTCCGAGATGCGCCCGCCGGCGCGCTCCTGCTCGTGCTCACGCATCCGACCACGGGCAACGTGATCGACGTGCAAGTCGTCGGTCGCCAGGCCGCCTACATGGCCTCGAACGCGGTCGACGCCTACCTGGTGGTCAACGATCTCGCGCCCTCGTCGGCGCCGGGCTGCAACGTTCGTCCCGAGAGCCTGAACGTGCAGGCCTGGAAGGTGACCAGCTTCGGCGCCATCGCCAGCCAGCTCGCCAGCGCGATGGCGCAGAGCCTGGCCGAGATCGAGCTCGCCGCGCCCGCCATCCTGGCCCAGGGGCAGCTGGTTGCGGGCGAGGAGCAGCTCCTGCGCCTGCACGCCCGCCAGCGGGTCGCGCTCCTGACCGGCTTCGACATCACCGAGCTGCCGCTCGCGGTCACCGAGTTCTTCGACACCTGGCTTAGCGCCGAGCTCGTGAGCCTGCAGCGCCGCGCCGAGATCTATCGCCACCAGCGCGAGATCGAGCTCGCCTTGCTCGAGCGCGAAGCGGTCGGCCACGACCTCGAGGCCACCGGCGACCAGAGCCGCCTGCTCTCGCTCGTGCCGCGCTGGCTCCTGCGCCAGCTGCAGACCAGCACGCTCGCTCAGGAGCAGCGCGGCCTGGTCGTGTACTTGCGCGACTACGCGCCGCCCATCTTCGAGCTGCGCTACCCGCGTGCCTTCAACGACCTGCGCTTCTCGCCGAACGGCACCGTCTCGGCCAAGGCGCAGCTCGACCTGCTCGAGGCGATGGACTTCGCGTCCACCGGCGACGACATCACCGCGGCGCTGCTCGCGCTCGGCCACAAGGTCAGCTCGGGGCTCGAGCTGGCGGTCGCCGACAGCCACGACTACGGCGTCTCCCGCATCGCGGTCGCGTTCCCGGATCCCAGGAACTACCGCCTGCCCAACCAGGCGCCGGCCGCCAACTGCCAGTTCGGGCCGTGCAATCAGGCAGGCAGTCCGCCGGTCGGCGTCTGGAGCGCGGTCGAACGGACGCGGGCCCAGCAGGTGTGGGCTGCGTTCAACGCGCGCGGTCTGGCCACCTTCGACATCCAGCCGGACGACGTCTACGACGTCCACGGCGGCGCTGGCAAGCTGACCTGCTACGACTCGGCGCCGGTCGTCCGCAAGATGGCTATCTACTCGGTCACCGAGGACCCTGTCGATGACTGGGGCCAGCTGGAGTTCCGGTCCCCCCTGCAGGTGGGCGCGGAGCAGGTGTTCCCGACCGCCGCGGGCCCGACCGTCTACGTCAAGACCGACGCGGACTGGCTGTTCACCGGCGTGCCGCTCATGGGCGGCCAGGAGGTGGAAGTGCTCACCGACCTGCGCGCGCACGACAGCGCGGCCGGCAGCGGCCTGTCGCCCTTTGGCAGCTTCACCGTCGACTTCGCGAACTATCCGATCACCCAGGGCGTCACCAAGCAGCTGGTGATGGTGTTCGAGGTCGAGACCCGGCCCATCGCGCCCCCGGGCGTGAACGTCCCGGCGTGCCAGCCGGTCGCGCCGCTCTGATAGCTAGCTCGTCGAGCCGGGGTAACCCGGCGTCATCTCGAACCTGTGAATCGGCGGCGGGGCAGGAGCCCCGCCGTCTGCTCGTCAACGTGGAGGAAGATCATGATCCGCAATGCTACCCGTCTGCTCGCGGTCCTGGCCGCGACCACCGCCGCGGCTGGCGCCGCTCGAGCGGCGCCGTTTCAGGACGTTCTAGTGCAAGCGCCCAGCATAGGCGAGCCGCAGCGCGGCTCGATCGCGGGCTCGCTCTCGAAGCTCGCGTTCGGCGCCGCCGATCTGGCGCGCGGCGCTTACTCGCTGCCCTTGCCCGTCGAGGTCCCGAAGGAGCGCGGCCCGTTGCTCGCGCAGCTGTTCCCCTCGTACTCAGCGGAAGGCGAGCTGACCGAGTGGGGCATGGGCTGGGGCGCCGATCTCGCGATCCGCCGGCATCGCGTGCTCGGTGACCTGCAGTACGACGCCACCGACGGCTTCTCGAGCCCGTGGGGTCGCCTCGAGAAGGGCGATGACGGCGCCTTTTACCCGGCGGGGCTGAAGAGCCTGGTGCGGGTGCGCCAGGTCGGCGCCGGCTGGGAGGCGACGATGCAGGACGGCACCGTCTACACCTTCCTGGGCACCGACGCGGTGACGAACGCGCACGGCACCTACGCGTGGATGCTCACGCGCATCGACACGCTGCTCGGCGACTCGACGCAGCTCACGTGGATCAAGAACGACTCGGGGCGGGCGTTCCTCGCCTCGGCGAGCTGGGGTGGCAGAAACGATGGTACGCAGTACCAGGCGACGCTCTCCTACGAGCTGCTGGCCAAGGCGTTCGTGAGCCACGCATCGGGATCCGAGCTGCATCTCGACCGGCGCGTGCAGAAGATCGTCGTGCAGGCCAAGCAGAACGGCACCCTGACCGAGCGCTGGCACTACGACCTCGGCTACACCCGGAGCCCGATCGGCCCGGCTTTTTACCTGACCTCGCTCGTGCGCACGTTCGCGTCGGGGCAGGCCGAGCCGCCGGCGACCTACGAGTACGACATGGGCGTGGAGCAGCTGGCGACGGCGACGCTGGCGCCCGAGCCGGCGCTCGATCTGTTCCTGGTCGCGGCGGGCGGGGCGGCGCTGCAGCCGGATCACGCGTCGATGACCGACATGGAGCAGAACGGGCTCACCGATCTCGAGCACTAC
>JBKJOI010000357.1:0-6194 GCA_046595695.1 Haliangiales bacterium
ATCCGCCCCGGCGATCTCGTCCTTGTCGACCAGTTCTTCGATCGCACGCACGGGCGCGCGTCGACGTTCTTCGGCGACGGCGTCGCCGGCCACATCCCGTTCGCCGATCCGATCTGCGCGCGGCTGCAGGCGCGCCTCTACGACGCCGCGAGCGCGGCGGTGACCGCGGCGGGGCGGGGCGCACGCGTGCACCGCGGCGGCACCTATGTGGTCATCAACGGGCCACAGTTCTCGACCCGCGCCGAGTCGCTCGTCTTCCGCTCGTGGGGCGTCGACGTGATCGGCATGACCAACCTGCCCGAGGCGCGGCTCGCGCGCGAGGCCGGCCTGCACTACGCCACCGTCGCGCTGGCGACTGACTACGACTGCTGGCACGCCTCGGAAGAAGACGTCTCGGTGGCCGCGGTGGTCGCCGTGGTGAAGCAGAACGTGGCGACCGCGCGCGACCTGATCGGTCGCGCCGCGCGCGCCGCGCTGCCCGCGGGCAGCTGCGGCTGCGTCGACGCGGCCAAGCACGCAGTCATGACCGACGCCTCGCTCATCCCGCCGGCTGCGCGTGCGCGGCTGGCGCTCATCCTGGGATCGTAGTTTCTCGAGCTCGTAGGGAGTCCATGACGCACAAGCCTTCTTCGCTCCTGGTGGTGGGATCGGTCGCCCTCGACGATCTCGACGGCCCGTTCGGGCCGCGGCCCAACGTGCTGGGCGGATCCGCCTCGTACTTCTCGGTCGCGGCCTCGCTGCTCGCGCCCGGCGCGGTGCAACTCATCGCCGTGATCGGCGACGACTTTCCCGCGCCGCACGTCGAGCTCCTGCGCCAGAAGGGCGTGGATCTCACCGGCCTCGAGAAGGTGCCCGGCAAGACCTTCCGCTGGGTCGGCAAGTACGCCGACGATCTCGCCACGCGCCAGTCGCTCGACACCCAGCTGGGCGTGTTCGCCAGCTTCCGGCCCAAGCTCGCCGAGGTCCACCGCGGCGCCGAGCTGATCTTCCTCGGCAACATCGATCCGGTGCTGCAGCTCGACGTTCTCGAGCAGGTGAAGAAGCCGGCGCTGGTCGCGTGCGACACCATGAACTTCTGGATCGGCGGCAAGCCGGCCGAGCTCGAGCGCACGCTGTCGCGCGTCGACCTCCTGCTCATCAACGACGAGGAAGCCCGCCAGCTCGCCGGCGTGCACAACCTGGTCAAGGCCGCGGAAATCATTCGCGCCATGGGCCCGCGCGGCATCATCGTGAAGCGTGGCGACTCGGGCGCGCTGCTCTTCCACGAGAGTGGCGTGTTCGCGGTGCCCGCGTATCCCCTGGACAACGTGGTGGATCCGACCGGCGCCGGCGACACCTTCGCGGGCGGCTTCATGGGCTACCTGGCGCGCTCCGGTGTCGGCCAGCACGGCCTCAGCCCCGCGGTCATCAAGCGCGCCATGATCTATGGCAGCGTGCTGGCGTCGTTCTGCGTCGAGGATGTTTCGCTCGACCGGTTGCGCTCGATTCAGCTGGAAGACGTGGCCAAGCGCTTCCGCGCCTTCTACGAGCTGACCCAGTTCGAGCACATTGATCTCTAGGTCAGTCACGCCCGACTAGTTGACACCCCTGGCGTTCCCGTAGACCCTGGAAGAGCTTCAGCTTTTCTGGGCATGCTGCGTAGGAGTCGCATTGGGATCGACGCGCCGTGAAGACGACCCGCTGGATCTCCTCGGAGAGGAGCTGCTCGGGCGTTACCGGGTCGAGGCGACGATCGCGTACGGCGGCATGAGCGTGGTTTACCAGGGCAACGACTCCCGTCTGCGCCGGCCGGTCTGCATCAAGGTCTTCCATCGCCTCGACCCGCGCGAGCCCGCCTACCGCACCACGTACGAGCACTTCGTCCAGGAAGCGTTTGCGCTCTCACAGCTCAAGCACCCGAACACGCTGAGGATTTACGACTTCGGCTACCTCGACCACGAACCCCGCAGCCCGTTCCACGTGTGCGAGTTCCTGGACGGCGGCACGCTGTCGCAGCACATCCGCCGCGGCGGACCGTTGCCCGGCGCGGCCGTGCTCGAGGTCATGGAGCCGGTGATCGGCGCGCTCTCCGAGGCGCACGCGCGCGGCGTCGTGCACCGCGATCTCAAGCCCAACAACGTGCTCTTCGGCAGCGCGGGCACGAGCCGCGTCGTGAAGCTGGTCGACTTCGGCATCGCCAAGTCGCTCGCCTCGGAGGACGCGATGCTGCCCCACCAGGCCGAGGACACCAGCGCGGCCGCCGGGCAGCGGATAAGCCTCTACTCGCCCGGGTGGTGTGCGCCCGAGCAGCTGCGCGCCGAGACCATCGGGCCCACCGCCGATGTGTTCGCGCTCGGGCTGCTCACCGCCTACCTCCTGTCGGGCAAGACCATCTTCAGCGCCCGTGGCGGCGACGACGCGCTCGACGAGCGCATCGCCGGCGACGAGCATGTGGCCAAACGGCTGCGCGAGCTCAAGCTCGATCCCATGATGGCGCACGTGATCGCGCGTGCCTGCCGCGACCTGCCCGAGGAGCGCTACGCCTCGGTCGAGGAGCTGGGCCTGGCCTTGCGCGCGGCGGTCCATAGCGACGCCACGGTCACCGCCAAGCAGCGAATGCTGGCGCCCGAGCCGCGCGACACCCGGCCGTCTGCCTCCGGAACGCCCCCGCCGGTGCGCGTCCCCATGCCGCTGCCGCTGCCGCTGCCGGCGCCCGTGCTCGTGCTCGGCAACGCCACCGACGCCGAGATCCTGGTCGCCGGCCGCCGCCTGCGCGTGCTGCCGGTGCACGAGAAGATCGACCTCGGTGGTGAGGCCGGACCGCTGCGCTCGCCGGCACGGCTGCGCCTGACCCTGCTGCCCGACGCCGGACGCGGGGTGCGCCTGCACGTGAAGGGGCTCAACTGCTTCGTGACGCGTGTCGGCGAGCGTCCGACCGGCGCGGTGTCGCTCGACACCGACCAGGACCTCGAGCTCGTGGCGCCCGACCGCAAGCGCATGGACGTCTTGCGCTGTCTGTTCGGCGTGCCAGGCGAGGACCGCACCACCATCTTCGCCCTCGGCGCGGTCACCCTCGCGGTGCCGGCGCAGCACATCCAGTCCGCCATCCTCCTCGATCTCGGCCCTGGCCGCGAGCTGGTGCTCTTGCACCCCATGAGAAAGTCATGAGCCGCCTACGAACCGAACCGCCCGAGCCGCAAGGCGAAGACACCCAGGTCGGGACGCTCATGGCCGATATGCCCGAGCTCCCGGCCGAGCCCACGCTGCCACCGGCGGCGTCGCTTCCCATGCCGCTGCAGCCGCCGCGCTTGCCGACCGCACCGGTCGGGCCCACGCACGCGCTTTCGCCGCCGCTGGTCGGGCAGGCGTTCGCGCACGCGGTCGCGACCTCCCCGGTGGTCGCCGGCTCGCACGTGGTGCGCGCGCGCGCCTACAGCTTCTTGCTCGACGCGCACGGCCACCCGGTCGAGCTCGGCTCGGGTCGCTTCGCGAAGGCCTACCTGGGCGAGGAGCGCTGGCTCGAGTCGAAGACCGCGTTTCGCCGCAACGTCGCCATCAAGATCCTGCAGCGCGGCGTCAGCCCCGAGGACGGCCTGCGCTTCCAGCTCGAGAAGGAGCTGCTCGAGCGCGTGCAGGGCCACCCCAACATCGTGACCCTGTTCGCGTCGGGCGAGTCGGACAACCCCGAGTTCATCCCCGCGGCGCTGCGCGACAAGGTCGAAAACGATTTCATGATCCTCGAGCTGGCGGACATGTCGCTCGAGGAGCGCCTCAAGGGCTCGCGCAACCGCGGCATGCGCGACGACCTGCTCGCCTACGCGATGCGCGAGCGGCTGTTCCGCGTGCTCGAGTACATGCTGCCGGTGGCCTCGGCGATCGAGTACGCGCACCTCGAGCGCAACATCGTGCACCGCGATCTCAAGCCGGCGAACATCCTGCTCAAGCTGCCCAACCCGCGGCTCCAGGGCGCCACGCTCGACGTGCGCGTGGCCGACTTCAACGTCGGCAAGGTGAAGGAGGACGCGTACGACATCTCCATGACGCGCCTGCAGGGCGTGCCCGGGACGCTTTTCTTCCAGTCGCCGGAGCAGGAGACCAACGCCTTCGAGCTGCTGGTGAACGTCCAGCAGGGCTCGATGGAGGTCGACTACTTCGAGGACTTCTTCATGTACATCTCGCAGAACGACCAGTTCCAGATCTTCAACCGCAACGAGCACTACCCGGTCGCGGGCGCGGATCGCGCCAAGAAGAAGCTGTTCCTGGCCGTGCCGTTCGGCGAGGCCTCGGAAACCAACGTCCGCGCCAAGATCCTGAAGAGCGTGGACCGCCCGGCCGACATCTATTCGCTGGGCGCCATGTTCTACTACCTGGCCTCGGGGGCGTACGGCAACCCCAAGACGCTCTACGACGCCTTCCACAAGTTCATCGAGTACGAGCGCGACGACGAGCAGAACACCGTCGAGGCGTACATCGAGCACGAGTACGAGGTCATCAACTCGCTGCGCGCGCCCAAGAAGGAGGGCGACCAGCCGGTGGTGGCGCCGGCGGATCGCTTCTTCTCGTACAAGCACTACCTGGACGGCAACGGCGACCTCATCGACAAGCAGGTCATGCTGATCGTGGCCAAGGCGATGATCCGCAACAAGCCCGACTCGTACTGCCAGGCCTGGGATGTGAGCACGACCGGCATCAGCGACCTGGTCGCTGATCTCGTGCGCCTCTACTCCGACTATGGCGTCGACGCCGCCGCGCGCTCGGCCATTCTGGGTCGCTTCATCGCGGTCAAGCGTCCGCGTGGGCCGCTGGCGCGCCTGTGGGATCGGGTGACGCGCATCCTCGGCGGCCGGCCGGGCAGCAAGCCCCGGATGCCGCGCAAGACCAGGCCGCCCAAGCTGCTACCGTAGCGCCCGCGCTCAGCCCGCGCGGGTCGTCTCGCCGTGGGTCTCGCCCCACGGCCACTCCGCGGCCAGGGCCCAGGCGCGCGCGCGCACGTCGGGGTCGACGCGGCCGGCCAGCGCGGTCTCGAGGTGATCACAGAGGTGGTGCGCGTCGTCGAAGCGGTGCCCGGGATCCTTTGCCAGGCCGATCGCGAGCACGTCGTCGATCTGGGGCGGTAGCGGCGCCATCTCGCTGGGCCGTGCCGGCATACGGTGGGTGACCGCGAACAGCACGGCGGGCACGTCGCCGCCGGGGAACGCCGGGTAGCCGGTGAGCGCGCGGTACGCGATCACGGCCAGCGAGTACAGGTCGGCGCGGTGGTCGACGACCTGGCTGCGCGCCTGCTCGGGCGCCATGTACTGCGGCGTGCCGATCACCGCGCCTGCGGTCAGCGTGCCGTGGTGCTCGCGCAGGGTCGAGGCGCCGAAGTCGAGGATCTTCCACACCAGCCGGTCGCCCGGACCCTCGACGCAGAAGAGGTTCTGCGGCTTGAGATCGCGGTGGACCACGCCCGCCGCGCGCGCCGCCGCGAGCCCCACCGCGACCTGGCGCAGCAGATCGATCACGACCGCGGGCGCGAGCCGGTTGGTCTCCTTGAGCCAGCTGCCCAGGTCGCGGCCCTCGAGCCGCTCCATGACCAGGAAGGGCGGGGTCGTGCCGGCCTGCGAGACCTCGAGCACGCGCACCACGTTGGGCGTCGAGAGCGACTGGCACATGCGTGCCTCGCGCTGGAAGCGCTCGAAGTGCGCCGGATCGGTGACCAGGTGCGGGTGCAGGAGCTTCACGGCACAGGCCAGGCCGTCGCCGGCGCGCACGGCCTCGTAGACCTCGCCCATGCCGCCGCGCCCGAGCAGCACGCCCAGGTGGTAAGAGCCGAGCGTCTGATCGGTGTAGCGTCCGGGGCCGCCCACCTGCAGCGCCTGGTGGAGATCCTGCCGCGCCTCGGCCAGCAGCAGCTCGCGCTGCGCGACGGCGCGCGCGGCGCGGCCGAGGTCCTCGAGGATGCGCTGCTGCGACCCGCGCAGCGTCCGCGCCATGACGAAGGTCGCGATGAAGATGAAGTGCACCAGCGCGAGCACGACCAGCTGCCCGGCGGTGGTCATGCCCACCGGACGGAAGAGCCCGCGATCGGCGAGCGCGCCGGAGATCGTGAGCAGCGAGAGGGTGAGGTGGGCCACGATCAGCACCAGCGTGATCACGACCGCGCCGCCCAGGCTCTGGCCGACGGCGAAGATGAACGCGCCGAAGGTCACGATGATGAGCGCCGGCGACAGCAC
>JBKJOI010000876.1:0-4820 GCA_046595695.1 Haliangiales bacterium
CTCGTCGACGAGCCGCCCGCGCAGGTGGGCGCTGCCGGCGCCATCCGCGCCGGCGCCTCGGCGGACATCGACGAGCTGCGCGTGCTCGCTGACGGCGGCAAGGACGCCATCTTGGCCATCGAGGTGCGCGAGAAGGAGCGCACCGGCATCGCGTCGCTCAAGATCCGCTACAACCGCGTCTTCGGCTACTACCTCGAGATCACCCGCTCGCACCTGAAGAACGTCCCCGCCGACTACGTGCGCAAGCAGACGCTCGCCAACGCCGAGCGCTACGTCACCCCCGAGCTGGCCGATCTCGAGGCCAAGGTGCTGGGTGCCGAGGACCGCCTGAGCGCGCTCGAGGCCGCCGCCTTCGAGGCACTGCGTGCGCGCGTCGGCCAGCACCTCCTGGCCTTGCTCGCGGCCGCCGAGCGCGTGGCCACGCTCGACGTCTGCGCCTCGTTCGCCGAGGTCGCGCACCGCTCCTCGTACGTGCGCCCGCTCGTCGACGACTCGGAAGCGCTCGAGATCGAGGAGGGCCGCCACCCGGTCGTCGAGCAGCTCGCCGCCGCCGGGCAGTTCGTGCCCAACGACTGCCGCCTCGATCCGCGCGGGCCGCAAATCCTCGTCATCACCGGGCCCAACATGGCCGGCAAGTCGACGTTCATGCGCCAGGTCGCGCACATTGCGCTGCTGGCCCAGATCGGCTCGTTCGTGCCCGCGCGGCGCGCGCGCCTGGGCGTCGTCGACCGCATCTTCACGCGCGTGGGCGCCGCCGACAACCTGGCGCGCGGCGAGTCGACCTTCATGGTCGAGATGCGCGAGACCGCCAACATCTTGCAGCACGCGACCCGGCGCTCGCTGGTCGTGCTCGACGAGATCGGTCGCGGCACCTCCACCTACGACGGCGTCTCGATCGCCTTTGCGGTCGCCGAGTACCTGCACGACGCGGTCGGCGCCAAGACGCTGTTCGCGACCCACTACCACGAGCTGTGCGCGCTCGCGGCCCGCCGTCCGCGCGTGAAGAACGTGTCGGTGGCCGTGCGCGAGCACAAGGGCGACGTCGTCTTCCTGCACCGCGTGATCGACGGCGGCGCGTCGCGCAGCTACGGCATCGACGTGGCCAAGCTGGCCGGGCTGCCGCGCAGCGTGATCGCGCGCGCGCGCCAGATCCTGACCGCGCTCGAGAAGCCCGACGCCGACTCGCCGCAGCTCGACCTGCTGGCCAGCGCCGCCGGCGGCGCCGGTGCCTCCGCCACCAGCGCCACCAGCGCCACCAGCGCCGCGGCCGCGCAGACCGTCGCCCTCACGCTGCGCGACGTCGATCCCGACCAGCTCACGCCCCTCGCGGCGCTGCAAATCCTGGCCGATCTCAAGCGCTTGCTGTAGCTACCGGCTGCGGGGGCGAGCGCCCCCCACGGGTCTCGCGGCGCGTGGCCCACCGCCCCCGAGATACCTCTACCTACACGAGCAATCCCGAGCGCTTACGTCTGGCACGGACGCTGCTTATGTCCCCCGCAGGAGGCGAGTGGGACATGCGTAAACAACTGGCAGCTCTGGGATTGGCCACCGTGGTCGGATGCGGTGGCTCTTCGAGCCCCGACGTCCTCAAGAACGTCGACTCCCTGCTCATCCTGCAGCGGACGCCGCGCATGGGCGGGGTGGGCGACGTCTTCCAGTACACCTCGTACGTCGCCGGCGCGCGGCTGGTGAAGCTCGACCCGCCCACCGCCGACGGCAAGATCACCGAGTTGTGCTGCGCGCAGTTCGGCGACACCTACAAGGACATCGACATCATGGCCTACGACCTGTCGTTCGACGCCAGGTCGATCGTGATCTCGGCGAAGCTGAACGGCGGCCAGCGCTATGGCCTGTTCATGCTGACGCTGAACGACGCCGGTGAGGTCAGCGCGCCGCCCACGCAGCTCGCCACCGACCCGAATCGCGACTACGTGTACCCGGTCTTCGCCGCCGAGGACCGCATCGTGTTCGTGACCAACTCGGTGGTCGAAGAGGGCGCGCCCCAGCACGTCGACGAGTACGAGCGCGGCGAGACCACGCAGCTCGGCTCCATCTCCGCCGACGGCACGGGCGAGATCCTGGGCCCGCGGAACCTCTCGCACCGCGTGTCACCCACCATGCTCCACACCGGGCAGGTGCTGTTCACGCAGTGGGACCACCTGGGCGACGAGAACTCCGGTCACCTCATGATGACCAACCCCGACTTCACCAACCTGCGCGAAGTCTTCGGCAAGGAAGGCACCGGCCGGACCAACTCGTACCTCAAGGCGATCGAGTTCCCGACCAGCGCCGCCGAGTCGGCAAACCCTGACATCCGCCTGGTCACCATCGGCACCTCGCGCGACCGCACCCTGCAGTCGGGCAAGATCCTCGACGTCAGGATCGGCCAGCGCGACGCCGCGGGCGACTGGCGCCAGTCGGAGGCCAACTCGTCCTTCGAGGACCTGACCCCGCTCGTCCCCGGCGACCGCGAGCCCTCGCAGCTCACCATCGGCCGCTACTACGACGCGTATCCGGTGCGCGCCGACGACGGCGCGGCGTTCAGCGACAAGCCCTACCTGGTGGTCTCGTGGGCCGACGGCCCGGTCGAGGAGGAGACGCTCGCCGCTGCCGGTCTCATGGCCGACTTCGGCATCTACCTCTACGACTCGCGCACCGGCACGCGCCGCCCGATCTTCAACGACCCCGCCAAGTGGGACGTGCTGGCGCGTCCGCTCGCGCCGCGCGTGCCGCCCAAGGAGATCATCCCCTCGGCCTCGAACGGCCTCTCCGACACCGGCGCGCTCATCGGCTCGCTCGACGTCTACCAGTCGTCCATCGCGACCATCGCGGCCGGCTCGGTGAAGGTGGTCCGCGTGCTCGAGGGCTTCTCGGCCGAGGAAGGCATCCCTGACGACTTCGGCCTGACCGAGCACGAGGGCGCGGCGCTCCTGGGCGAGGCGCTCGTGCACGAGGACGGCTCGTGGGCGGCGATCATCCCGGCGAACGTCCCGATCCATCTGCAGGCGGTCGACAAGTTCGGCATGGCGATCGTGAACGAGCCGGTGTGGTTCTCGGCTCGCCCGGGTGAGGCGCGCTTCTGCGGCGGCTGCCACGAGGATCGCGCCGCCACCACCGTGATCCAGCCCGGCATCCCGCAGGCCATCACGGCCGGCCCGGTCGACATGGACCGCCCGCGCGCCGAGCGCTTCTCGACCGACTACAGCCGCAGCAAGGTCGTCGGCATCCCATGGGAGGACGACCAGCCGACCCTCAACCGCACCGGCCGCACCGCGGTGCAGACGATCCTGACCACGCACTGCGCCGAGTGCCACGACGGCGACGCGTCCAAGCCCGGCAACCGCTCGATCACGCTCACCGACACCGCGACGGGCGAGGTGCAGACCATCGTCTTCGACCTGCGCGGCGGCGTCCCGACCTACACCCTGGGCGGCGTGATGCTCTCGGCGTACTCGCGCTCGCACCTGTCCCTGCTCGGCCCCGACATGATGGAGCTCGAGGAGGCCGGGCTCGAGATCACGACCGAGGGCGAGCTGCCGATCTACATCGTGGCGGGCGCGGCGAAGAGCTCGCAGCTCTTCGACAAGCTGAACCCGCCCCAGCTCTACCCGTACGACGCGGCGGTTCGCTACAAGGACGGCGTGGTGCCGCACTTGACCGCCGTCGGCCGCCCCGACCTGTCCGAGGACGAGTATTACCTGCTCATCCTCAACGCCGACGCCGGCGCCCAGTTCTACTCGCGCGAGAACGCGCCCAGCGGGATCTACTAGTCATGGAAACGGCACAGGAGAACACCATGCGTAAGCCCGCACGAATCATGCTCTCGGGTCTGGTGCTCGCCCTCACGGTGGCGCTGGCACCCGCGCCCGCCCAGGCCGGTCGCGGCTCGAGCTACTCGCAGGTCATGTCGGCCATCCAGACCGGCAACGCCGACGTCATCATCTCCGAGCTCGAGCGCTCCGAGCGCCTCATCTGCGTGCGCTGCGTCGAGCCGGTGATGGCGCTGCTCGATAGCGACGACTACCGGATCCGCGAGGTCGCGGCCTGGTGGATCGCGCGCCGTCCGGCGCAGAAGGCCGAGATCATCGACGTCGCGACCGCGCGCCTCTACGGCGACGACGCCGTGCTGGCCCGCAACGCCGCCGACGCGCTGGGCACCTTCCGCCTGCGCACCTCGGTGCCGGTGCTGGCCTACGCGACCGCGCGCCAGGACCTGGCGCCTTCGGCGCGCGCCGCCGCGGTGCGTGCCCTGGGCACCATCTCGCACCCGGACGGCGAGCCCGCGGTGATCTCGGCGATGACCGACAGCGCCGCGGAGGTTCGTGTCGAGGCGGTGCGGGCGTACCGGGCGATGCGCGGCCCGCGTGACGGCAGCGCGCTCGTGAGCCTGCTCGTCGATGCGAACGTCGACGTGCGCCGCGAGGCTACCGCGGCGGTGGGGCACTTTCGCACCCCGGGCGCGCGCGTGGCGCTCGAGGCCATCCTGGCCACTGACACCGACGAGCTGACCCGCCGCAACGCGGCCTGGTCGCTCGGCCAGGTGGGCGACGGCGCCTCGCGCGCGGCGCTCGACGCCGCGGTGGCCAACGACGCCTCGTCGCTGGTGCGCTCGGTCGCGAAGGCCTCCATCACCAAGCTTCGGTAGCGCCCCTCCAGCTCGCGCGGTGGGTGACGAACCCGCCGCGCAGCTGATAAACTCATGACCATGGTGCGTCGTGACGGAACGAAACCGACCGGCTCGCGAGAGCCGGAGCAGGTCGGTCCACGCTGCACATCTCCAGCGGGTGCAAGACCCGTCCCGATAAGCGCCGGAGCGCCGG
>JBKJOI010000551.1:0-5345 GCA_046595695.1 Haliangiales bacterium
CTCCCCTTCCGTTGCTGCTCGCGCGCCGGAAGGGGAGGAGAAGGGGACGGAGAAGGAGACGGAGAAGGAGAAGGAGACGGAGAAGGAGAAGGAGAAGGAGACGGAGAAGGAGACGGAGAAGGAGAGAAGGCGCTACGGGTAGAACGTGAACGTCTGCGCGGGGCTGTTGGCGATGCAGTCCCAGAGCTGCGCCGCGGTGCCGTTGCCAGTGTTCCAGCCGGCCACGTCGAGGCACTTGTTGTTCCAGAAGTTGATCGAGCCGCGAATGCTCCACTTCTGGTTGGTGCCGCCGTGGCAGTCCCAGATGATGATGGGCGAGCTGCCGTCACCGGTGTTCCAGCCGCCGACCTCGAGGCACTTGTTGTTCTGCCGGTTGCGCACGAGGCCGCCGGTCTGCGTGTACCAGCGCTGGCGCTGGTTGCTGTCGTTACAGGGCTGCATCTGCACCGCGGTGCCGTTGCCGTCGCCCATCGCGGTCACGCACTTGGCGTCGGAGTTGCGGACGATCTTGCCGTCGACGAAGTTGAACTTCTGCGGATCGCCTTCGTAGCAGGTCCACAGCCACAGACCGGTGCCCGCCGCGGTGCTGCCGCCGACCACGTCCATGCATTTGCCGCTGAGCCCGACGAACTCCTTGTCGAGCATGGCCCACTCCTGGGCGCCGTTCAGCAGGCAGTCCCAGAGCCGGGCGACCGTGCCGTTGGCGGAGCTGCCGCCGGGCATGTCGAGGCACTTGCCGCCGAAGCCGACGATGTTGTGGACGAAGGTCATGCCCTCGAACAGCTGGGCGGGGTTCCACTCCTGGTTGGCGCCGCCCCAGCAGTCCCACATCTGTACGCGCGTGCCATTCGCCGAGCTGACGCCCGCGGCCTCGAGGCAGTTGCCGCCCAGTGAATCGACGATGGTCCGGGGGTTGCCGCCGTACATGAGCTGCACGGCGCGCGTATCGCCATCCGACATCACCCAGGGCCATGTGCGGGCATCGTAGGTGGCGTTGCAGTAGTCCATGATCGAGGCGGGGTCGTAGGCGCCCAGCACCATGTCGCCGTTCTCACCATCCGGCGCATCGGTGCATGCGGCTGGCCTGCCCTGCGCGGCGGTGCGGTTGTGCTCGTGCGAGAAGCCGAGCGCGTGCCCGAACTCGTGTACGGCGTCGACCCGGATGCACGCCTCGCGGCCCGTGCCCATGCAGCCCGTGTTCCAGGTGGTGAAGGTGAAGTTCAGCCGCATGCCGTTCGCGACGCCATTCAGGCGTCGCCCCAGCTGCGACACCCGTGCACGCGCGTCCGCGATCTGGATCCGGATGCCCTGCGAGCCTGCGGTGCAGGCGCCCCAGCCGGTGAAGTCCACCGCCGAGACGGCCTCCCACGTGGTCTCGATCGAGCTTTGCACCCAGCCACGCTCGGTGGCGTTGCCGGTGTTGGCGTTCTCCCAGCATACCGGGATGGAGGGGTTCCACCAGATCGACGTGGAGCTCACGTACGCAGGGTCTTCGCGCTCCGCGAGCTCTTCCTCTTCGGCCAGCGAATCCTGGCCGAGATCATCCACGCACGCGGTCAGTGACAGGGCCAGGCACGCGCACGCGAGCCACATCGAAACGTCTCTCATGGTCGGTATCTCCTCGATTGAGAGCTACAGACAGAGCAAGGTGAATGCCACGACACGACCCGAACGATTTCCCGAGGTTGGGCTCGCGACCAAGACGATGTCGCCGCCGCGACCGCGATTGTCCCAACGAACCGGGCCGGGGTCGCGCATCCCCATGACGCGGGCCGCGCAGCGCGCCGCCGGGCTCAGCGCCCGCAGTCGGCGGCGTCGGGGAACTGCGCGACGTCGCCCGCGAGCAGGCAGAAGTGCTGCGCGTCCTGCAGGCCCACGTCGAAGCGCACGCCCAGCCGGGCGGCCTCGGCGCAGGTGAAGGAGGTGTCCTCGCCCGGCGTCAGGAACTCACCGAAGAACGAGCTCACGGAGAAGCTGCCGCCGAGGGAGACGGCATAGCCCAGGGAGCGCAGCGACACTACCTCCTGGCGGTCGCCGAGCTTGAGGGTCACCACCAGCGACTGGGTATCGACCCGCGCGATGTCCTGGGTGGTCTCGTTGGAGAAGATCGTCAAGGTCGGGTCGATACTGCCCGAGCCGCAGCGGATCGAGGCGAACGACAGGGCGTCGATCAGCGCGGGCGTCAGCACGTGCGTCCGCGCCTTCACGGGCGGGTTGAGCTCGGCGCGCGCGCAGAAGCTACCGGCCAGCCTGCCGTCGATGCGGTAGACCGCGCAGCCGGCCTCGTCGCGCGTGTCGAGCTCGAGGGTGAGCTCGTCCTGGCCGCGCAGGGTCACGTGGCCGCTAGCGCCGGTGTGGGGCACGTGCGCCTGGATGGTGAAGTCACCCTTGCCCACGATGGAGCCTTTCGAGCCCACCTGCGCGTCGCACGCCACGTCGTCGCACGACATGGACTGCGACAGGTTGAGCCGGACGCCGTCGTCGATCGCCAGCTGCACGTCGAGCGTGTAGTTGCCTTTCGGCGCGGCCTGGCTCTGCCGGATCGTGCCGTCCAGCCGCAGGACGCCGTCGGGGAGCTCGACCGCGTAGTCGGCGAAGACAATCTCGGAGGGTCGCGCGTCACGTTCGTCCTCGATGAAGACGAAGTCACCGGTGACCGGCGAGTTCTTCGCCCGGGCGGCACCCGTGTAGACGAGGCCCGAGCCGCCGGTGCAGCCGTTCGACGTGTACGTCACCTGGTCGCCTGCGACCTGGCGCGCAGGGCAGGTCGAGTCGGCCTCGTGGTCCGCCTGCGCGAAGTAGAGCGACTCGACGCCGCGCCGGGCCGAGCGGCCGAGCGCGGCCGTCAGGGCCGCGTCGCGCTGGGCCGGGGTGGCCTGGGCGAAGCGGATGACGGCGGGCGCGCTCGGCGGGATCACCTCCACGGGGTCTTCGTCGCAGCCGGCGGCGAGCAGCGAGGAAGCGACGAGTAGGGTGGACGCGAGCGAGTTGAAGCGGACCATTGGGTTCTCCTGCGCTCGTGAAGAGCAACCCGTGTGCCGCTCGGCGCAACCCGTGTGCCGCTCGGCGCAACGCGTGTGCCGCTCGGCGCACCCGGATGCAATCCAGGACTTACGACCCGCATGTGCGTTCGCTCACGCCCGGGGCGTGAACGCCACGTCACGACGTGGCTGTGGCGTCTGGGTGACGTCGAGAAGCTGACACCCCTGCGCTATCGAGCTTCAAGCCGCGGCGGGCGAGACCGGGCGCGCCTGCCGGGCGCCGGCGCCGCCGCTGCGCAGGATGGCGCCGAGCAGGTTCTGCCGCATCAGCGCCGACGCGGTGAGCACGCCGCCCATGAGCGCGCCGCCCACGCCGGCGCTGCAGATGTCCGCGCCGGTCAGGTACAGGCCGGAGAGGGGCGTCTCGGGGCGCAGGTTGCGCGCGGCGAAGCGCGCCGGCGAGTGCTCCAGGCCGTAGATCTCGCCCTGCGGATGGGCGGCGAAGTTGCGTGTCGACAGCGGCGTGGACAGCTCAGCGTGCACGATGTGGTCCTTGACCTGGGGGCAGCGCTCGACGAGCACGGCGCGCAGGCGGTCGGCGAGCCGCTGCTTGAAGGCGTCGTAGTCGTCGCCGCGCTTGTGCCAGCGCGTGTCCTGCCAGCGCGAGAACCACGCCCAGGGTGCGAGACCGATGACCTCGATGGTGGCCTTGCCCGGGTGGCGGCGCGCGAAGTCGGGGTCCTTCGCCGACGGGAAGGACAGGTACGCCACCGGCAGCGGCGCGTCGGGATCGGCCTGGTAGCGCGCCACGTTGGCGTCGTGATCGTGGTGCGGGTAGATCCACTGGTTCGCGCGCGAGAGGTCGAGCGCCTGGGCGTCGCGATCGAGGCCGACGTAGAGCGAGACGTGCGCCACCGAGGCCTGGACGCCCGGGATCGTGGGCAAAAGCCGCACGCGCGCCGAGGCCTCGCGCGGCACAAGGCGGCCGAAGGTGACCGCCCAGCCGGCGTCGCTGATCACGCGCGGCGCGCGCACCTCGGCGCCACCTTCGAGGCGCACGCCCACCGCGCGGCCGCCCTCGACGAGGATCTCGGTGACCTCGGCGCTGGTGACCACCTGGCCACCGGCGGCCAGGATGCCGGGCAGCATGGTCTCGGCCATGCGCGTCGAGCCGCCCACCGGATAGGCCGCGCCGGGCAAGTAGTGCTCGACGAGCAGCGCGTGCATGAAGAAGCTGGCCTCGCCCGGCGGCAGGCCGTAGTCGCCGTACTGGCCGGTGAGCACGCCGGTGAGGCGGGCGTCGCTGGTGATCTCGGCCATGACCTCGCGCACGGTGCGCCGGGCCTCGCGCATGGCCGGCCAGCGCATGGCCGGGCCGACCACGCGCGCGAGCCGCGCGGGCAGCGCCTTCTCCATGAAGAAGCCACGGCTCTTGCGCACGGTGGCCTGGACGCGCTCGAGGTAGCGATCGATCTCGCGCGTGCGCGCCGGGAAGTAGTCGTGCATGCGCTGGCGGAAGGCCTCGCGGCCGGCGGGGAGGTCGTAGCGGTCGCCGCCGATGACGATGCTGTCGTAGACCTCGCCCAGGTCGGCCCAGGCGAGCTCGCCGTCGGAGAGGTGATCGAAGACGCGGCGCAGCAGCGAGCG
Source organism: Haliangiales bacterium (assembly GCA_046595695.1). Lineage (GTDB taxonomy): Bacteria > Myxococcota_A > Polyangia > Haliangiales > SHYZ01 > JBKJOI01. The sequence goes on from JBKJOI010000551.1 coordinate 4,629, forward strand.
CTCGCGATGCACGTCGCCCACGTAGTGCACGCCCACGTCCCACTCGAAGCCCGGGCGCGTGAACATGTGGGTGAAGCCGCCCGCGGTGTAGTGCCGCTCGAGCACCAGCACGCGCTGGCCGGCATGGCGTGCGAGCAGGCCGGCGGTGGCCAGGCCGCCCAGGCCCGAGCCGATGACGATGGCGTCCCAGGGGCCGCGTGTGGCCTCGGGGTGCTGCTTGTACGACGTGCCGATCCTCATGGTGATTTGCTCCTGCGCGGCCGGGGTGCCGCGGTCTTGGTGGTGCGGAAGTTGGTCAGCTCGTGGTCGATCCTGGCGATGCCGGCGAGCGAGCGACCCATGGTCAGCCGCCCCGCCAGGTGCAGCGACACCAGGCCGTGGGTGCTGGCCCACAGGAGGTGCGCGACGGTGAGCGCGTCGCCCTCGAGCAGGCCCTCGTCGATGCCCTCGGCCACGGTGCGGTAGAGCGCGCCGAACGAGCGCCGGCTCTCGGCGAGCAGCTCGGGCGGCGCGACCCGGTCGGGCTGGCGCAGCTCGAACATGATGCGGTAGGCGTCGGGCTCGTCGACGGCGAAGCGCACGTAGGCGCGCTTCAGGCGGGCCAGGCGGGCCAGGGCGTCCCCGCCGCCGCGCGCGAGCGCGGCCTCGAGGCGGTCGGCGAAGCGTCGGAAGGCCTCGGTGCGGACGAGCGCGAACAGCTCGTCCTTGTCGAGGCGG
>JBKJOI010000882.1:0-2967 GCA_046595695.1 Haliangiales bacterium
GTCGCGGCTCGAGCCCGCGATCCTCGACGCGTCCCTGGGCGATGCGGCCGTGGGCAGCGCGCGCAAGCCGCGTCGCACCGGGCTTTGGCTGGTCCTGGGCGGCGTCGTGCTTGCGGGCGGCGCGGGCGCGCTCGTGGCCATGAAGAACTCGGGACCGAGCCGCGCGTCGGCGGGCGAGGTGCCGGCGCGGGCGGACGATGGTGGTAGCGGCGCGGGCACCGTCGGCGCCCCGCCCACGGGAGTCCTTCCCGATGCCGCGACCGGCGCGAACGTCGAATGGCCCGAGCCGATGCTGCCGAGCGGGCTCACCTTCGCGGTCGACCGTCGCTTCGAGGCGCCCGAGCGCGTGCGCGTGCTGTCGGCGCGCAAGCGCGACGCCGTGAAGACCGCGCGCGCGTACGTCGCGGCGCGCAAGCGCTTCATCGCCTTCGCCGACAAGCGCAAGGTCGACGCCGCGGTCGAGGTCCACGCGCTCAACCTGGCGATCGTGCCGCAGCGGGTGCTCTGCGATCCCCGGCTCTACGCGCCTCACCCGCCGAGCGACACCTGCGCCGACGTGAGCTTCTTCTACGAGCCGGTGTCGCGCACGCTCTTCATCGCCGACGACGACTCGATCGAGCAAACCAGCTTGCCGGAGGGTGTGGCGGTGCACCTCTGCCGCACGACTCCCGCGCTGCACGAGAAGGGTTGCGGAGCGACCCTCTTGACACCGTACTTCGACGAAATCGAACGCGATCTTTGATGCTCTCGCGACTTATCCACAGAGAAAACCCGGCGTGTCCGACGGGAGTGCAGCGGCGACCTCAGCATGCGGTGGGATATGCTGACTCCCAGGTCAATACTTTCGGAGCGTCGCCGCAACTAGTTGATATTTTTACCATTGCCGCGGTGCGGCTCGCATTTCCACCTACACCAGGGGTGAGCCTGAGTTGTGTACCGACGTGGTGTGCCAGGGGCTGTGAATAACCTGTGCCCAAGGTGGCTTTGGTGACCCTCGCCAGCGTCGGAGTGGTGGTCCCATGGCCGGGGCCGGGTGCACGTGGGTCGCGCGGGACTCGAGTGATCGGCCGGGCTGCGCTCGGGTCGGGCCGACCCGAGCCAAGACTCCGCGACGAAGCTCACACCGAAACCCCCGACGAACCCCGACGAACCCCCACACCGAGACCGCCACGGATGCGCGCCACGAAGTCTCTTCGGTATCCGCCGCGAAAACGCTGGGGAATTCGTTGACTCTCGACGAGAGCGCCTCGATAATTGCGGCGGGCCGATTTGGGATCTGCCACTGAGTGCAACACCGCAGTACGGATGGTTGATTAGCACCACTGACGGTTTGACTAGAGGAAAGGGGGCGGTTCCCGATGTCCCGTGCGAAGATCGCGGTCGGCGTTGCAGTGGTCATGTCGCTCATCACAGCGACGGCGTATGTCACCACCACGTCGAAGCTCGAGAAGAAGATCAAGGACGATGTCCGGCAGCGGGTGGCCAAGGCCCGCGAGCTCGTCATCACGAACGCGTCGTTCGACGCGCTCGACCTCATCGATCGCACCTCCGAGTTCGCGCGCACGCCCGGCTTCGCCGCGGCGCTCGCCAACCCGGATGCGAAGGCGCAGGAGCTGAACGGGGCGCAAGCCATCCGTGAAGCGCTCGCCAACCTCAAGCCAGAGGACCCGCGGCCCGACTTCGTGGCCCTGCTGAACAAGGAGGGCCAGCTCATCGCGATCGACCCTTCGGGCCCGTTCCCGGCCGACTGGAAGTCCAAGTATCCGGCGGTGGGCGTCTCGATCGAGAAGCGCCGCCCGGTCAAGGACGTGTGGGAATGGGAGGGCGCGACCATGAAGGTCGGCGTCGCGCCCACGGTGGATCGCGCGACCAACGAGATCCGCGGCGCGGTCGTGGTCGCCTACCCGCTGAACGCGGCCGAGGCGGCCAAGCAGGCCAGCCTCCTCGACATGCACGTCGCCTACTACTTCAAGGACAAGGTCCGCGCGACCAGCTTCGGCAAGACCGGGCAGGCCAAGGACGAGGCGGTGGCCAAGGTGCTCTTCGAGAAGGGGCTCGCCAAGACGGCGATGGAGAAGCGCGTGTCGGAGGTCATCGAGACCACCATCGGCGGCGAGCCGTACATGGCGAGCGCCGGCGCGCTGCCGCTGAACCTCAGCGACAAGACCTCGGGCGCGGTCGTCATGATGTCGCTGGCGGGCGCGCTCGAGCCGGTGCAGTCGGTCAAGATGGCCATCCTGCTGCTCGGCCTCGCCGGCCTCGTGATCTCGATCCTCAGCATCTTTCTGACCGCGCGCCTCATCCTGGCGCCGGCCGAGGAGATCGAGCTCGGTGTCAGCGAGATCATCAATGGCAACGTCGACTACCAGTTCCGGCCCGCGGGCGCCGACCTGGACGGCCTGGCCAACGCGCTGAACGTCATGCTCGCGCGCCTGCTCGGCCGCGCCGAGCCGGGCGAGGAAGAGTACGACGACCAGGGCAACGTGATCGGAGGCACCTCCAAGGTGCAGCTCGCCGACGCCGAGCCGCCCAGCGCCGCCGATCAGCAGGCGATGGCGCTCGCCCACGAGCCAGAGGGCGACTATTACCGCCGCCTGTTCAGCGAGTTCATCGAGGCCAAGAAGAAGGCGGGCGAGAACGTCGACGGCCTGAACTTCGACGGCTTCAGCGCCAAGCTGCGCATGAACGAGGCCAGCCTCAAGAAGAAGTACAGCGCCAAGGCCGTGCGCTTCCGCGTGCAGGTGAAGGACGGCCAGGTGAGTCTCAAGCCGGTGCCGATCCTCTAGCATCTAGCCCACCTGACCGGCTTCTCTCGCCTCTCTCGCGCCACGCGCGTGTTAGTTTTCCCGGCCATGGTGCGTCGTGACGGAACGAAACCGACCGGCTCGCGAGAGCCGGAGCAGGTCGGTCCACGCTGCACATCTCCAGCGGGTGCAAGACCCGTCCCGATAAGCGCCGGAGCGCCGG
>JBKJOI010000892.1:0-15183 GCA_046595695.1 Haliangiales bacterium
AAAAGCCACCGATTCCATTCTAGGAATTCGTCGACAGGTCGACCTCATCGTGACGCACATGCTCGAACTGGGGAAAAAATCGCAGCAGATCGGAGCGGTGCTCGAGATCGTCTCCGAGCTCGCCGAGCAGACCAACATCCTGGCCATCAACGCAACCATCGAGGCCGCGGGCGCGGGGGACGCGGGCAAGCGCTTCGCCGTGGTCGCCGACGAGATCCGCAAGCTCGCCGACCGGGTCGCCGAGTCGACCAAGCAGATCCGCGGGCTCATCGACGACGTGCGCAGCGCGGTCAACACCACGGTCATGGCCACCGAGGGCGGCTCGAAGGCGGTCGACGCGGGCTCGCACCAGTTCGTCGACGTGGCCGAGGCGTTCAAGCAGATCGCCGGGCTGGTCTCGACCACCACCGAGGCGGCGCGCGAGATCGAGCTGTCCACCAAGCAGCAGGCGACCGCGGTCGAGCAGGTGAACGTCGCGATCTCCAACGTGGCGCAGACCACCCGCGAGACCGAGGCGAGCTCCAGCCAGACGCTGCAGACGGCGTCGCAGCTGGCCGGGCTGTCGAAGGAACTCTTGCGGCTCATCCAGCCGCAAGATGCCGCCTGATGGCAGCCGCCGACCCCTACCGGTACTTTCGCGTCGAGGCGCGTGAGCTGCTCGAGCAGCTCGGCCAGGACGTGCTCGCGCTCGAGCAGGGCGTCCCCGGCGCCGAGCCGGTGGCGCGGCTGTTCCGGCTGGCGCACACGCTCAAGGGCGCGGCGCGGGTGGTCAAGCAGGCCGGCATCGCCGAGGCCGCGCACGCCATCGAGGATCTGCTCGAGCCGCTGCGCGCCGCCGGCGCCGCCGGCGCCGCCGCGCCCGGCCGGGCAGCGATCGACGCGCTGCTGGCGCAGCTGGACGCCGCGCAGGCGCTGCTGGCGACGCTCGCCCTGGCGCCGGCGCCGGGGCCCGCCGCCCTGCCCGCGCCGACCGAGTCGGCCGCGCCAGCCGATGCGCAGCCGCTGCGCCTGCGCAACGAGGACGTCGCCGAAATGGACTCGCTGCTCGAGGGCATGACCGAGGCGAGCGTGCAGCTCGGGGCGCTGCGCACGGTGGTGGCGCGCGCCGGCCTGCACGCCGAGGCCGCGGATCTCGAGCGCGCCCTGACCGGCGGCCTCGATCGGCTGGAGCGCGAGCTCGGCCAGGTGCGCGAGACCGCCGAGCGGCTGCGCCTGGTGTCGGTCAGCGCGGTCTTCGCCACGCTCGAGCGGGTCGCCCGCGACACCGCGCACGCGGTCGGCCGGCGCGTCGACTTCGTGAGCGCTGGCAGCGACATCCGGCTGGACGCGCACGTGCTGGGCGTCGTGCAGGATGCGCTCGTGCAGCTGACCCGCAACGCGATCGCGCATGGGATCGAGCCCGAGGGCGTGCGGCTCGCCGCCGGCAAGCCCGCCGTCGGCCGCGTCCAGGTCACCGTCGCGCGCCGCGGCACCCGCGTGGTGCTCACCTGCGTCGACGATGGCCGGGGCGTCGATCTCGAGGCGGTGCGGCGGCTCGCGCTCGCGCGCGGCCTCCTGCCGCCCGGCGGCGCGCGACCCGGCGACGACGAGCTCGTCGCGCTCCTGCTCGCCGGCGGCCTCAGCACCGCGCGCGCGATCACCGAGGTCTCCGGCCGCGGCGTCGGCCTCGACGTGGTACGCGAGGCCGCGACCCGCCTGGGTGGCGAGGTGCGCGTGTCGACGCAGCCGGGGCGGGAGACCCGCGTCGAGCTGATCGTGCCGGTGTCGATGTCGTCGATCGACACGCTGGTGGTCGGCGCCGCGGGCGTCACCGCGGCCATCCCGCTCGACGCGGTGCGCGGCACGTTGCGCCTGCGCGTCGCCGACATCACGCGCACCGCCGCCGGCGAGTCGATCGTGCACGCCGGCCAGATGATCCCGTTCGTCTCGCTCGAGGCGCCGCTCTCGGCCGGCGCCGGTGCCCGCGCGCGCCGCCCGGCGCCGCGTGCGGCCGCGAGCGCGGCCATGGTCACCGCCGTCATCATCGAGGCGGCGGCCGGGCGCGCCGCCGTGGGCGTCGATCGTCTGATCGGGACCCAGACGGTCGTGCTGCGCGCCCTGCCCGCGCTCGCGCCCGCCGATCCGGTGGTGGCCGGGGCCTCGCTCGACGCGCAGGGCCACCCGCAGCTCGTCCTCGATCCCGAGGGCCTGGTGGCGGCGGCCGCGCGGCCCGCGATCGGGTTCGCCCGCGAGGCCAGGCCGGCGAAACGCTCGCCCATCCTGGTCGTCGACGACTCGCTCACCACGCGCATGCTCGAGCAGAGCATCCTGGAATCAGCGGGCTACGACGTCGAGCTCGCGACCTCCGCCGAGGAGGCGCTCGACAAGGCGAGCCAGCGCACCTATGGCCTGTTCCTGGTCGACGTCGAGATGCCGGGCATGGACGGGTTCGCCTTCGTGGAGCGCACCCGCGCCGATCCGGCGCTGCGCGACGTGCCCGCGATCCTGATGACCTCGCGCGGCTCGCCCGCCGACCGCCGCCGCGGCGTCGCCGCGGGCGCCCGCGCCTACATCGTGAAGGGTGAGTTCGACCAGAACGAGCTGCTCGCCGCCATCGGCAGGCTGCTGAGGTGATGCTGTCATGACCCCGTCGAAGCTTCGTGTGGTGGTGGTCGAGGACTCGCTGACCATCCGGCGTCACATCTGCGAGGTGCTGGCGGCGGCGCCGGGTATCGAGGTCGTGGGTGAGGGCGAGGACGGCAAGCAGGCCATCGAGCTGTGCCGCGACCTGCGCCCCGACGTCATGACCCTCGACATGATGCTGCCGGTGATGAGCGGCCTCGCCGCCACCGAGTACATCATGGCGTACCACCCGACGCCCATCCTGGTGGTGTCGTCGTCGTTCAACCGCGGGGTGCTGTTCCGCACCTACGACGCGCTGGCCGCCGGCGCGGTCGACGTGCTCGAGAAGCCCAATGGCCGCGAGCCCGAGGGCTCCTGGGAGCAGCGCCTGGTCGCCGCGGTGAGGATGGTCTCGCGCATCCGCGCGATCACCCACCCGCGCGCGCGGCTGGGCGCGCTGGGCCGGCAGCACGCGACCACGGTGCCGCCGCCGATGACCGGCCTGACCGACGCCGCCGTGGCCCCGCGCCGGAGCTACCGGGTCGTCGCGGTCGGCGCGTCCACGGGCGGCCCGGGTGCGCTGGTGGAGCTCCTGCGCGGGCTGCCGCAGCGGTTCCCGTTGCCGGTGCTGGTCGTGCTGCACATCGGCGAGCCGTTCTCGGTCGCCTTCGCCGAGTGGCTCGACGGCCTGGCCGGCCGTCGGGTGAGCTTCGCGCGCCAGGGCGAGCCGCTGCTCGCCGCGGCCGGCCGCGTCCTCCTGGCGCCGCCCGGCAAGCACCTCATCGTGCAGGGCGGGCGCGTCCAGCTCACCGACACTCCCGAGCGGCACTCCTGTCGGCCTTCCGTCGACGTGCTCTTCGAGAGCGTCGCCCGCGAGTTCGGCGGGCAGGCGATCGGCGGCCTGCTCACCGGCATGGGCCGGGACGGCGCCCACGGCTTGCTGGCCCTGCGCCAGGCCGGCGCCTTCACGATCGCGCAGGACGAGGCGACCTCGGTCGTCTATGGCATGCCGCGCGAGGCGGTCCTGCTCGGCGCGGCGATGCGCGTGCTGCCGCTGTCCGAGATCGCGCCGGCGATCACCGAGCTCACCGCCATGCCGACGGGGCCCGAGACGTGAGCGCCGACCCGGGCACACCCGCGCCGGCCGTGCTGGTGGTCGACGACAGCCTGACCGTGCGCATGGACCTCGCCGACGCGCTCGCCGCCGCCGGCTTCGAGCCGGTGCCCTGCGCCACGGCGGCGCAAGCGCGCGCGGCGCTGGCCAGCCGCGAGCTGGCGCTGGTCGTGCTGGACGTGATCCTCCCCGACGGCGACGGCGTCGAGCTGCTGCGCGAGATCCGCAGCTCGCGGACGCCCGCCCTGCCGGTCATGATGCTGACCAGCGAGGCCGAGATCGCGAGCCGCATCAAGGGCCTGCAGAACGGCGCCGACGAGTACGTCGGCAAGCCCTATGACCAGGCGTACATCGTGTCGCGCGCGCGCGAGCTGGTGCGCGCGCGCGCGCGCGCGGACGTGGTGCCCGGGCAGCGCACGGTGCTGGTGATCGACGACAGCACCAGCGTGCGCGAGCAGCTGCGGGTCGCGCTCAGCGCCGAGGGCTTCGACGTCGCGGTCGCGGCCTCGGGCGAGGAGGGCCTGCGCATGGCCGCGGATCTGCGCCCGGCCGCCATGCTCGTCGACGGCCAGCTGCCCGGCATCGACGGCGCGACCGTGATCCGCCGCGTGCGCCTCGACGCCGCGCTGCGCGCCACGCCGTGCATCGTGCTCACCGCGTCGAACGAGCGCGGCGCCGAGCTGCGCGCGCTCGACGCCGGCGCCGACGCCTTCGTCCGCAAGGACGAGGACGTCTCGCTGATCCTCGCGCGCCTGACCGCGACCTTGCGCTCGGCGGCCGGGCGCGCCCCGGGCGCCTCGCCCGGCAGCGCGTCGTCCAGCCTGCTCGGGCCCAAGCGCATCCTCGCCGTCGACGACAGCGCGACCTACCTTCACGAGCTGTCGTCGGCGCTGCGCGGCGAGGGCTACGACGTCGTCCAGGTGCGCTCCGGCGAGGAGGCGATCGAGCTGCTCGCGGTCCAGCCGGTCGACTGCATCCTGCTCGACCTGCTCATGCCCGGGCTGTCGGGTCACGAGACCTGCAGGCGCATCAAGGCGGCACCCGGCCTGCGCGACATCCCGCTCATCCTGCTGACCGCGCAGGAACAGCCGTCGGCGATGCTCGAAGGGCTGTCGGCGGGCGCCGACGACTACATCGCCAAGTCGAGCGATCTCGAGGTGCTGCGCGCGCGCGTGCGTGCCCAGCTCCGGCGGCGGCAGTTCGAGGACGAGAACCGGCGCTTCCGCGACCAGATCCTGCGCATGGAGCTCGAGGCGCAGGAGACCCGCTCGGCGCGCGAGCTGGCCGAGACGCGCTCGACGCTGGTCAAGGAGCTCGAGCGCAAGAACAAGGAGCTCGAGGCCTTCAGCTACTCGGTCTCGCACGACCTGCGCGCGCCGCTGCGCGCCATCGACGGCTTCAGCAAGATCATCCTCGACGACCACAGCGCGAACCTGGACGACGAGGGCCGCGCCCACCTCCGCCGCGTGCGTGCGGCCACGGCGCGCATGGGCGAGCTCATCGAGGACCTGCTCAAGCTCTCGCGCGTCGGCCGCGCCGAGCTGCGCCGCCAGCGCGTCGACGTCTCCGCGATCGGCCGCGCGGTGGCCGCCGAGCTGGAGCGGGCCACGCCGCGGCCGGGCCTGCTGCTCCAGATCCAGGACAATCTGTCCGCCGAGGCCGACCCCGGGCTCCTGCGCGCCGCGCTCGAGAACCTGCTCGGCAACGCGTGGAAGTTCACCGGCCAGCGGCCCGACCCCGTGATCGAGCTCGGCGCCGGCCTGGGCGGCGCCGGCCCGGGCGGCGGCCATCCCTCCGAGCCCACCTTCTTCGTGCGCGACAACGGCGTCGGCTTCGATCCCAGCTTCGCGCAGAAGCTGTTCTCGCCCTTCCAGCGCCTGCACACCGAGCGCGAGTTCCCCGGCACCGGCATCGGCCTGGCGACCGTCTACCGGATCCTCGATCGCCACGGCGGGCGCGTCTGGGCCGACGCCGCCGTGGGCCGCGGCGCCACGTTCTTCTTCACGCTGCCGCCGGGCCGGTAGCGCGGCTAGAACGCTCCGCCCAGCGACAGGGTGAAGCCGTCGTCGGCCCGCGGCGTGAGGCCGACCTGCAGGCCCGTCGTGCGCTCCGGGGCCGGGCGCTCCTCGGAGGACAGCCAACCGTAGTCGATGATCATCGCCGTGAGGCCGCCCAGCAGGATGCCGCCAAGCATCGGGACGAAGCAGCTGAAGCGTCCGTCGTTCGCCTCCGTGCAGACGCCGTAGTAGCCGATGAACCCGCCCGCCACCGGGAGCCCGGCGCGCACGGCCACGCTGGAGACCGCCGCGCGCGTGCGCCCGTGGACCAGGTGGACGACCGCCGGGCCGAGCAGCCAGGTGGCGGCGCCCCCGCCCCAGGCGAGCGCCTGCGCCTCGTCGCTGTCGCCGGCATTGAAGCTGAGGGAGATCGCCGCGGTGAGCCCGGCGGCGTCGAGCGCAAGCACCTGCCAGCCGTACCACCTCGTCGCCGGGATGGCGTCGTACTCGTCTTGCTCGATGAAGCGCTCGCCGCGGGCGACGGCCGGCGCGAGCGCGGCGCCGGCCAGCGAGAAGGCCGTGACGAGCGCGAGCATCGCGAGTGTCGAGAAGCAGCCAGATTGCGGGCGTGGGGACATGGTCACCGGGACCATGCACGGCGCGGACCAGCACGGCGGCATGAACGAATTCGCGCAGATACGTGGCGCGTCCGTCGAAAGTCGCACACCTGCACGCCCGGACGTCAGGTGGCGCGGCGCGCTACCTGCGGCGACGCACGACCAGCAAGAACGCGGCGAGGCCCGCGAGTGCGAGCGCGCCACCGCCGAGCGGTGAACGCTCGTCCTGGCCTCCGACACGGCAGCCGCAGCCGCTGTCGTCGTCGGCGCCGCCGCCCGGACCGGCGTCGGGCGCGCCGGGCGCGGCGTCGGCACCGCCCGGTCCGGCGTCGGGCGCGAGCGGCTCCGAGGAGGTCGTGACGAAGATCTGCTGCAGCACGGCGCCGCCGCCGGCGTTGATGAGCTGCAGCATGTGCGGCCCGGCGGTGAACGGGCCGTCGACGGTACCGGTGCATGGCATGTTGCCAGCGGTCGAACAGGTGACGTTGCCGGAGGCGGAGGCGTCGTGCGCGGCGTTCGCGCCGCTGTAGGTCCACAGGATCGGGTCGGCGCCCGGCTTCACGATGAGCTTCACCGCGGGCGCGCTGCCGCCGCCGAAGCCGCCGCCGTTCGCCTGCGAGGCCAGAGTCGAGATCGTGATCCTGGTGGTGCCGGCGGGCACGTCGAGCTTGAACTGCACCGGGCCGGGTGCCGGCGTCGCGATCTCGCTGCCGCCCAGGAAGAGCACGTCCTTCGCGGACCCGCTGTCCGCGGGCACGTCGATCACGCGATCGTTGCAGTCGTCGAGCCCGCGCGCGGCGAACCTGGCCGTCGCGGTCGCACCGGCGGGCGCGCCGAGCGAGGTGGTCACCTCGGCGACCACGAGCGCCGCGGCGCTGAGCTGATCGGTCGTGTCGGCGAAGGCCGAGATCGCGTCGAACACGGCGATGTCGAAGGCGGCGCGTTGCCCGACCTCGAGCGCCGAGCGGATGTCCCACAGCGCCCCGCCCCACTGCTCGCCGTCCTGGTGGACCTCGCCCCACAGGCTCGACGGGCAGGTCTTGTCGTTGGCGAGCGTGCGCAGGAACTGGCCGCTGCCGGCGAGCGCCGGGCCCGCGTACTCGGCCACGTCGGGATCACCGGTCAACGCCGAGGAGAAGTAGTCGGAGGTGCCCTCGCCCAGGCCGGGTCCGGTCGGGTCGTAGCCGTACTCGTCGAGCGGCGACGAGGCGAAGTCGGGCGTGAGGGTGCCCATCACCGCGTGGGTGAACTCGTGGTAGACGACGTCGCCGTCGTAGGCGAAGTCCGCGCCGGTGCCCTGGCCGAAGACGATGGCGCCGCCGGTGATGCCGAACAGCGAGCCGTCGGAGGTGAACAGGGCGTTGTCGAGCTTGTACAGTTGGTGCCCCGCCGGGGGCACCCCGTTCGTGCACGTGGCGGCGCCGATGCTACCGAAGAGATCGGCGAGATCGATCGGGATGCGCTGGTTCACGATCGCCGTGAGCGGCTGGTCGTCGAGCCCGCCGAAGCCGAGGTCGCGGAAGAACTCGCTGACCCGGTTCACGTGGAAGAACATCTGGACCTCGGCGAACTGGTCCTCGCCGTCGAGATCCGACGCGGGCCGCTGGATCGAGAGGAAGTCGCCGGCCGCCGTGGCCTGCGCGCCCTGCACGTGCGTGCACGAGTGCAGCGACAGGCCCATGAGATCCTGGCACTGCATCTGATCGAGGCAGTTCAGCACCTTCACGTCGGGGCCCTGCAGCCGCACCGGGTCCTGGCCCGGCGTCAGCCAGGGGCCCAGCGGCTGCTGCGTCAGCGTGGGCGTCTTGGTGGGGTTCGAGGTGAACACGTTGCCGAGGTGCGCGGGGGGGCCGCCGTAGCGGACCAGGTTCTCGACCGAGAGCACCTCGCCGGTGTTGGCGTCGACGCGGAAGCGCAGCACCTCGAGCGTGAGCGGGTTGCCCGGCGCGGTGATCACGTAGGCCAGCGTGGGCCGCCCGCCAGGACGCGAGGCGTCGATCACCAGGCGCGCGTGGCGCGTGGCGGGGATGCTCATGCCGGCCAGGCCGAAGCGCGCCTCGCCCTGCAGCCTCGCGATCGCGGCCTCGGGGCTCAGCACCGGCGTGACGTCGAAGCCGGACGGGACGGCGCTCGGCGCGCCCACCGCCCAGCGCACGCGCCCCTCGGCGTCGAGCCGCACCGTGACGGTGCCGCCCAGGACGTCGAGGCCGGCGTGCGTCTGCACATACCTGACGCTCGAGCCGCGCGTGAGCGTCCGCGTGCTCACGACGCGCAGCGCGGCCGGCGCGAGGTCGCCCAGGATCGCCGGGCGGGTGGCCAGGTAGGCACCGGCGATCGCCACCGGCGACGCGGCGGAGGGCGCGCTGAGCTCGCCGCTCACGACCTTGGCCTTGCTACGCGCTTGCGCGAGATCCGGTGAGGCGCCGGCGACGAGCGCGGCGGCGAGCAACGAGGAACCGAGCCAACGAACGCTGCTTCTCTGCGACATCCATTCACCTCCCGACGGCGTGGGCCTTCAGACGCGCGCGAATGTAAGCGGCCGCTTAACCAGATCGCAAGACTGTCGCGCTGTCAGGCGTCGTGTAGACTGCGCCGCATGTCAGGCCGTGAAAGGGACGAGAAGATCCAGGCGGTGAAGGGGATGAACGACATCCTGCCGCCCGACTCCGCCAAGTGGAGCTACGTCGAGAAGCGCGCGCGCGTCACCTTCGAGAACCACGGCTACCGCGAGCTGCGCACGCCCATCGTCGAGTACACGCCGCTCTTCGTGCGCTCCATCGGCGAGGCCACCGACGTGGTCGAGAAGGAGATGTACACCTTCGCGGATCGCGACGAGAAGTCGCTGACGCTGCGCCCGGAGGGCACGGCCAGCGCGGCGCGCGCCTACCTCGAGCACTCCATCCACCAGAAGGAGCCGGTCACGCGCTGGTACTACTCGGGGCCCATGTTCCGGCACGAGCGCGCGCAGAAGGGCCGCTACCGCCAGTTCTACCAGATGGGCATCGAGGCCTATGGCGTCGCCGAGCCGACCGTGGACGCCGAGCAGATCGCGCTGCTCGCCGGGCTGTTCACCGACATCGGCATCACCGGGCTCGAGACCGCCATCAACAACGTCGGCGGCCCCGAGGATCGGCCGCGCTTCCGCGAGGCGCTGCTCGCCTACCTGCTGCCCAAGAAGGACGCGCTGTGCGCCGACTGCCAGCGCCGCCTGACCACCAACCCGCTGCGCGTGTTCGACTGCAAGGCGCCCAACGACCAGGCGATCGTCGCCGGCGCGCCGACCGTGCTCGAGCACCTTTCCGACGCGTCGAACGCGCACTTCGCCGGCCTGCGCCGCGCGCTCGATGCGCTCAAGGTGCCGTACCAGGTCGAGCCCCGCCTGGTGCGCGGGCTCGACTACTACACCGGCACCGTCTACGAGGTGCGCGCCACCGGCAGCGATCTCGGCGCGCAGAACACCCTCGGCGGCGGCGGGCGCTACGACCGCATGATCACCGAGATGGGCGGACCGGTGACGCCCGCGGTCGGCTTCGCGTTCGGCATGGAGCGCGTGATCCTCACCCTGCCCGGTGAGGCCGACACCTTCGAGATCCCGGTCGACGTCTACTTCGCCGCGCACGGCGAGGACGCGCGCCTGTACTGCCTGGCGCGCGCCGAGAACCTGCGTGCGCGCGGCTTCCGCGCCGAGATCGAGCACCGCGGCACCTCGATGAAGGCGCAGCTCCGGCGCGCCGGCAACCTGCACGCCCGCGTGGTCGTGATCGTGGGCGAGCAGGAGCTCGTGGATCAGCAGGTGCTACTGCGCGACATGAAGGCGGGCGAGCAGCGCGCCATCCCGGCCGACGAGCTCGTCCCCGAGCTGAAGCGCCTGCTCCGCTAGGAGAACGACGCGCCCCGGCGCCGCGTCAGCGCGCGCGGCGACGGGACACGAGCACGAGCGCCGCGAGCGCCGCGCACGCCGCCAGCGCACCCCGGCCGGCACCCTGCCCCGCTGGCGCCACGCGACAGCCGCGCGCGGTGACCTGCGAGCCCGTGGGCACCGCGGTCGCCGCCAGCGCCGCGCCCGACCCGTTCACGCGCGCCGGCGCCACCAGCGCAACCGCCGGATCGGGCATGCGTCCCCAGCTCCAGCTCTCGATGAGCGTGCCGTCGTCGCGCATGGCCGCGACCTCGACGAAGTCGCCGACCACCTGCAGACGCAGGAAGTTGTAGGTGCGCTCGAAGTAGCGCGACGCCTTGGCGTCGACCTTGTCGGCGCGCGGGTCCTTCGGGTAGAGCGGCGCGCCGCCGCCGCCCGAGACCAGGTACTGCACGCCGTTGTGCTCCGCGTGCTCGTAGGTGTGGTCGTGCCCGGAGAACACCGCCTCGACGCGGTACTTCTCGAACATGGGCGACCACATCTCGCGCAGCTCGGAGTGACCGCCGTGGATCGAGGTCGAGAACGGCGGGTGGTGCATGACCACAAAGATGTGGCGGATCTTGGCGTCCTGCACCGCCATGGTCAGCTCGCGCTCGATCCACGCCGTCTGATCGGTGAGCGCGAACGAGTAGAGGTTCGAGTCGAGCATCAGGAAGCGCGAGTTGCCGTAGGTGAAGGCGTAGTAGCGCTCGGGATCGGGCGAGTCGTCGGGCACCGCGAAGTACTTGCGGTAGTTCTCGGCGGTGCGCGCCGGGCGCGGCTCGCGGTCGTGGTTGCCGATCGCCGGGTAGAGCGGGTTGTCGCGCAGGAGATCGCGCTCGACCTCGAAGAAGATCTGCCAGTCCTTCTCGTTGGTGCCCTCGTTGACCATGTCGCCGGTCGCGAGGATGAAGTCGGGCACCTCGCGGCGCACGCGCTCGACGACGTTGCGGTGGGCGCCCGCGTTCGAGCGGGTATCGCCGAAGACCACGAAGGAGAACGCCTCGCCGGCGCGCGGCGCGGTGGACAGCTCGCCGCGCTCGACGATACCGGCGGACTCGACGCGGTAGGTGTAGCGCCGGCCCGGCTGCAGGCCCTGGACGCGCACCTCGTGCATGCGCACCGGCCTGTCCTCGACGACGACGATGTCAGGCGAGGTCGGCGAGTGCACGATCACGCGGCCCATGTCGGATCGCTCGGTTTCCCACATGACGATCGCGCTGTCGCCGGTGACCGACTGCAGGTACGGCCCCTTCTTGAACAGCTCGGGGCTCTCGGCGCGCGCGACGCCGCCGCTCGCGCACACGAGCACCAGGGCCGCGGCCCACGCGGTAAGCGACACGCGTCTCACTCGACCACCGTAACACGAGCCTGGCAGTGACCAAGTTTCGGGCGCGGCGAGCGGCTCATCGCCGCGCGGGGTGGGTCCGTGTGCGCCACCCCGCCGGGTCAGGTCGCGTAGCGCTTGCGCGACAGGAGGCTCGCGGCCTCCTTCGCGCACTTGTCGCAGTAGCCGCGCTGCTTCAGGTTCGCCAGGGTCAGCTCGGCGCGCACCCGCGACTCCTTGTCGCCGAGCCGCTCCGCACCGTCGGTGAGCAAGACGAGCAGGTCCTCGTTGGTCTTGCGCACGAGCTTCTTGTGCTGCTCCCAGTACGACTCGCGCAGCATGGCGAAGTGCTTGGGGAAGATCTCGGAGAAGATCGGCTTCTGCCCCGGGTGATCGATGCCCCAGCCGCCGATGCGCTGGATCACCTCGCCGCGGAAGTCGTCGCGCTTGCCCGAGACGCCGAGGGTCTTCTCGACCGTCGACATGGTCTCCTCGTCGGGATCCTCGAGCCGGCCGGTGACCGCGTTGCGCACCTTCTCCTTGCGGATCCAGTGGGTCACGTGGGTGATGTACTTGTCGAACAGGCGCGCGTACTCGCTCTCGGCGACCAGGCCCATCGAGCTGCGCAGCTCGTCGTCGAGGATGTCGAGGTAGCGCTCGCGCACCGTGAAGATGAACTTGCGGTTCTCGTGGTATCCGCCCGGCAGCGGCTCCTGCTTGAGGAACTCGTAGACGGTGACGTTCTTGACCAGATCTTCCATCTCGTCGAAGAGCGCCGAGGGCGACAGGCAGGCGTAGCGCGGGTTGGACGCCGCGTTCAGGAGCAGCGTCTGGATCTCGCGCGGCGACGCGCCGGTGCGGCCCTCGTAGTTGGGGTAGGCGTCCGATTCGCCCCAGATCTTGTCGATGTTGGAGACCAGCTCCTTGGCCTGCTCGGCGGTGAGCGGATCGGGCGCCAGGCCGCGCGCGTAGAGCTCGGCCTTCTCGAGCGGCGACAGCTTGGCGACCAGCTCGGAGAGCCCCTTGGCGTACTTCTCGGCGAGCGGCTTGCGCATGCGCGTGAGCACCGCCCACAGCGCGCCCGCCCAGGTGACGTGCGGCGCCAGGTGCTTGCCGGTCGCCTCGGGGCGGATGCGCTCGTCGTAGATCCGCTGCTCCTGCTTGTAGTCCAGGATGTAGGGCACGCGGATGAGCTCGAGGCGGCCCTTGAACGACTGGAACTCGGGCACCTCCTTGAACACCGCCAGGTGCGACTCGTTGGACGAGCCGATGAACACCATGTCGAAGTGCAGGATGGCGGTCTCGAGGCCGACCTGGGCGTGCTCGACGGTGCCGAGCAGGTACTTGTAGGCCTCGAGCGGCCGCTTGAGCAGGTCGGAGTACTCGATGAGGCCGCGGTTCGCGTCGACGAGCTCGCCGGTGTACTCGAACAGCGACATCGACTGCAGCGCCGCGGGCAGCGCGGCGACCGAGCGGTCGACCGAGATCTGCCGGACCCGCGCGTCGACGTGCATCTGCGGCTCGACGGTGACCGCGGCCTCGCGGTAGCGCGGCTCGACGTAGAAGCGCTCGATCTGCACGTGGCGCAGCACCTTGAGGAAGTCGCCGCGGTACGAGGACAGGAGCGCCTCGTAGATCTGCCGGTTCTTGTGCGACAGCTCGCCGTGCAGGATGTAGTCGGAGGGGACGTAGTCCTGGGCCCCGGACGCGACCAGCCGCTCGCGGATGATCTCGGCGCGCCGCTTGACCGGGATGAGCAAGAGCGGGTGATCGCGCAGCTCATCGACCAGCTTGGCGTCGATCTGCTCGTCGGAGAGGTAGGCGAACGTGCCCTCGCGCGGGGGCGTGTCGTAGCGGTTCTCGGTGCCGCCGCCCGACGAGCCGAAACCGATCCCCGAGTTGGTCAGCTTCTGCGAGGGGAACACCCAGTTGAAGCGGTAGAGCGCGCCCTCGTCGAGGCGCGAGTAGTGCTCGAGCGCGCGCTGCAGGCACGCGACGAAGGTCGACTTGGCGCTGCCGTTCGGCCCGTGCAGCAGGATAAGCTTGGAGACGCGGCCGTCGCGCACGAAGTTGGACAGCGCGCGGTAGACCTTGGCCTGGACCTCTTCCTGCCCGACCAGCGAGTCGCGGCCGTTGTCCCACGGCGCATCGAAGAGCTTCCAGCGCAGCAGCTCGCCGCGCGGGTGCTTGATGCGCTCGGTGCCGAAGTGGTCGAAGACGTCGTGGAGGTACTGGACCGCCGAGCGCGCCTGTCTCTCGGGCGCCGCGGCGAACAGGGTGAAGTACTCGTCGAACGACATGACGCGCCGGTTCTTGGCGTAGGCGTCACGGATCTCGGCGCCGAGCGCGGCGAGTCGCTCGCGTGCGTCCGGGGATTCTTGCATGCGTTTATTGTTACTTGACCGGCACGGTCCAGGCGAGCGCTTCCTTCTTCGGGTCGCATGTGGTCTCGGTGCAGACGGCGAAGCGGAAGGAGGCGCCGAACTTCTTCTCGCCGGCGTCCTTCACCGTGAACTTCACGTCCCAGGTCGCCTGCTTCTCCCCGAAGCTCGAGGCGTCGGCGACCTTGAAGGTGGTCTTGCCGAGCTCGACACCCGCCGGCGGGGTGACCTCGAGCACCGAGGGAAACTCCTTGTTCAGGTGGTAGCCGCCGGTCGCGTTGAGCACGACCTGGGCGACGCCCTCGGCGCCGATCGCCGAGCTCTCGGGCGATTTGACCTCGACCAGGAAGCCCTGGCCCTCGACGCGCGGCTTGCCTTCGGGTGCCGCGGGCACAGCCTTGGCGGCGGTGCCCTCCATCGCTGCGGTGGGCGCCTTCGCGCTCGCGGGCGGCGCGGTGTCGGCCCCCGACTTGCCGCCGTCCTTGGAGCAGGCGATGGCTGCCGAGGCGAACGAGAGCGCCAGCGAGCCGCCGAGGACCAGATTTCGACACGAGCCACGGGCCAAGCTATTAAAACGACCGGACATTTCGACCTCCGCGCGAAGGATGCCATGCGCGATCCGGCTTTGCAATGTAGGCGGGCGTACCGCTAACATGGGAACGGTTTGCAGCGTGCACAGCAGCTGGGCCGTTACCACGTCCTCGACCGGATCGCCTTCGGTGGGATGGCGGAGATCTTCCGTGCGAAGACCTTCGATCACCACGGCCACGCGCACCTGGTTGCGGTCAAGCGCGTGCTCACCCATCTGGCCGAGGACGACGACTTCATCCAGATGCTGGTCGACGAGGCCAAGATCGCCTCGCTGATCCGCCATCCCAACATCGCCCACGTCTACGAGTTCGCGCGGGCGCACGGCGAGTACTTCATCGCGATGGAGTTCATCGACGGCAAGGACCTGCGCTCGATCCTCGAGAAGTGCCGCGGCACCGGCAAGGCAGTGCCGCACGCGCACGCCGCGTGGATCGCCAGCGAGATCGCCCTCGCGCTGCACGCTGCGCACTGCGTCGTCGACGGGCAGGGCCGCGCGTTGCGGCTCGTGCACCGCGACGTCTCGCCCTCGAACGTGCTGTGCGCGTACGCGGGTGAGGTGAAGCTGTGCGACTTCGGCATCGCCAAGGCCACGCTGTCGCGGGTGCACACGCGCACCGGCGTCATCAAGGGCAAGGTCAAGTACATGAGCCCGGAGCA
>JBKJOI010000071.1:0-3710 GCA_046595695.1 Haliangiales bacterium
CGCCGCGGCCGCGGCGGCCGGACAGCTCGTCGCCTTCACCGTTGTCGTCGGGCAGGCCGGCCGCGACGTTGCGCGCGCGCTGCTGCTCGCGCGCGATCTTGTCCTCGACCTCCTCGACGCCGGCGAGCGGCCCGGACAGCTCGGGGAAGTCCTCCTCGTCGATGCGACCGCTGCGCGCGAGCCGCGCGACCGCCTCGCCCAGCTCGGCGAGCGCGTCCTTGCGCTTGCGGCGCAGCAGCGTGAGATCGAGCTGCACGCGCCCGGCCTTGGTCCGGTTCACCACGACCTCGCGCACGCCCTCCAGCTGGTGCCAGGTGCGGGAGAGGATGGAGCCGAGCTGGGAGCCCAGTTGCGACTTGAACGCGGGGCGCTTCGCCATGAGGCGGGAGTATACCTGGGGCTATTCGCCCGGCATCGACTCTTCGCTGCGCACCTTGAAGCCCATGACTGCCGTGCCCGCGCGCCGCACCCCGGGCAGACCGCCGAGCTTCTTGAAGGTCAACGGCTTGGCTGACAGGACCAGCAGCAGGAAGTCGCCGCTCTCGAGCGTGCGCGCCACCACCGCGACCTTGGTCTCGCCGTGCTCACCCTCGGCGCACATCCACGCCTTCTGCGCGCGCGCCTTGCCGCCGAACGAGGCGGCCTTGACGAGCGCCTCGAGCGAGGTGCCGGTCTTGGCGTAGACCGCGATCGTGAACGAGCCACCGGCGTTGCCGGGCTCGTTCCACACCATGCGCAGGCCGCCCGTGCTCGCGGCCTCGTCGGCGATCCAGCCGGTCGGCTCGGCCCACGCGTACGAGCCGCCCTCGGCGGCGAAGGTGCTCCAGGGCGTGGCCGCGCGCTTCTTCTCCTTGTCGCCCGCCAGCGCGACGGAGGCAGAGACACCGAGGACTACCCCAAAGGCAACAAAGGCCGTGAGAACCAGGCTAGTCATGGTGCGCATATCCGGATGCTAGCACCACGGTGCCGCACGTGACAGGGCCGGCCCCGTCGGGATAGGCTGGCGGCACGGTGCCTTTTTTCGGTTCCCGCCTGCTGCCCGTCCTGATCGCGACCGTGCTGTCAGCCTGTCCCCACCCGCCCGGGCCGGGGCTGCGCGCGGGCGGCGCGCCCTCGCGCGTGGACGCCCACACCGAGTCGGCGGCAGTAGCGGCCATGGTCGTGGCGCCGCCCTGGCTGCTGGTCGGCTCGCCGTCAGGGCTGGTGCGCTGGGACCTGCGCTCGGGCGACGCGCTACGGGTCGGCGCCGAGCAAGGCTTCCCGGGCGGCCCGGTGCGTGCGCTCGCGCTCACCTCCGACGGCTCGCAGGCCTGGGTCGCCACCGGTGGCGGCCTCGCGCGCTTCAATGTCTCGCAGGGCGTGGTCACCCTGCTCACCGCCCCGCCGCCGGGCCTGGCGGGCGCCATCGCCGACCTGCGCGCGCTCGCCATCGATCCGGCCGGCGGTGTCTGGGTCGGGGCCAAGGCCGGGCTCTTCCACTCCGACACCAGCGGCGCCTGGCTGGGCGCCGGCTTCACGCGCCCGGTCGGCTCGCTCTGGGCCGATCCGGCGGGCGATCTCTACCTGGGCACCGAGACCGGCCTGGTCGTCCGCCACCTCGACGGCTCGTTCACCGAGCTGGGCGCCGCGCAGGGCTGCGCGCTGGCCAACGTGAGCTTCTTCGTCACCGCGCCCGACGGCTCGCCCGTGGTCGTGGGCGACGCGCCCGGCAGCAAGAATTCGGCGCTGGCGCTGCGCGTAGGCAGCAAGTTCGAGACCTACCGGCCGTCGCCAGGCGTGCGCTTCTCGGCGGGCACGCGCCAGCTCGACACCCTCGTGCTCGCCAGCGAGAGCCGGCTCTACCGGCTGTCGTCGGCGCGCGGCGGCGCGCGCACGCTGCGGCGCGACGGCGCGCGCCTGGTGGCGGTCGCGGGCGGCCAGCGCAGCCCGTTCCAGGTGCGACCGTCCGACGCCAGCCTGCCACCCGGCGTGACCATGCTCGCGGCCATCGGCGACGAGCTGTTCGTCGGCACGCGCGCCGTGGGCACCGCGCGCTACCCTGCGGGGGTCACGCGGCCGCGCTGGCTGCGGCGCGCCGATCTGGTCGAGGGCGCGCAGTTCCTGAGCGTGGCCTGCGCGGCCGAGCGAAGCTGCTACGTGGCCACGGGCGGACGGCGCCTGTGGCGCTGGGACGGCGCGGGCTTCACGAGCGTCGACCTGCCCGGCGCGACGCGCGTGCTGGCCGCGGTGCGCTCGCCCGGCGGCGACGTGCACGCGCTCTTCCTGGTCGGCGACGACGAGCACAAGCTGCACGTGGCCAAGCTGGTCGGCCGCCAGTTCAAGCCCTCGATGATCATGCCCATCGGCACGCCCGGTCCGCTCTCCGGCTTCTCGTTCGCCCGCTACTCCGACGACGCGCTGCTCTGGGTCGGCCTCCTCTACACCGACGGCGATCACGAGACCCGGCCCTACGGCGTCGCCACGATCAACCTCGAGCTCGGCGTGGTCACCTACCACCGCCAGGGCGAGACCGCCTCCAAGCTGCACATCCTGCCCGTGCCCTCCGACGTGACCGACGTGTCGTTCGACCGCGCCGACTCGGGCGATCGGATGGACGTCTGGTTCTCGACCTCGTCGGGCGCGGCGCACCTGGCGCTGCCCTCCGAGCGGGTCGACATCTACAGCGAGGCCGAGGGCCTCGAGAGTGAGATCCTGCACGGCATCGCGGTCTCGTCGGGCGGCGTGGTCTACGTGGCGACCTCGCGCGGCGTGGGCACCTTCGACGGCGAGCGCTGGTCGTTCCCACGGCTGCTCGCGCTCGCTGCCGCCTCGGTCGCCGTCGGCGTCGACGGCCGGCTGTGGATCGCGACCGACCGCGGCGTGGTGATCTTCGACGGCGCGCGCACCCAGCGGGTCGAGGCGCGCGCTGGTCTGCTGTCCGAGCCCATCGACCGCGTGCAGATCGATCCCTACGGCCGCGTCTGGACGCTGTCAGCGCAAGGCATCGGAATCATTACGCCTTAGAGCTCGAGCGCAAGCGTCCAGTTTCTTGCCCCCGGCGCGCGCGTCGCTTAGCGTCGGCAGAGGATGCCTCTGTCCAAGCGCGTGTCAGTCTGGCTGTGGCGACTCGCCGCCGCCGCGGTGATTGCAGCCGGCCTCGGCTACATCCCGTACCGCGTGTACGGCAGCCAGGGCTACGTCCACTACCGCACGCTGCAGGGTCAGCTCGACGACCTGTCGCGCGGCAACCTCGCGCTCGCCGCCGAGAACGCGCGCCGCGAGGACGAGATCGCGCGCCTGCGCGACGACCTGGACGCCATCGCCTCGGTCGCCCGCGACGAGCTGGGCATGGTCGGGCCGGGCGAGGTCGTGATCAAGATCGAGGAGCCCGCCGCGGCGCCGGTGCCGGCGCCGGCGCCCTCGCCCGCAGGAGCGCCGTGAAGCTGGGCCGCCGCCTCGGCTGGGTCGTGCTGCGCTGGGCGCGCGCCTTCACCGGGCTCGCGCTGTCGGCGGGCGCGTGCGCGATCGCCGGCTCGGGCCTCCTGCCCGATGTGCACGCGTCGATGCCGAGCGCGACCGGCGTCGCGCTGACGACCTCGCTGGTGGCGGTCGTCGCGGGCGCGATCGCGTCGCGGCTGCGCTTCGAGCCACCCTCGGCGCGCGCGCAGCGGGTGTCGCGCCTGGCCGCGTGGGCGCCCGCGCTCGCCGACATGGAGCTCGGCCTCGCGCTG
>JBKJOI010000118.1:0-3127 GCA_046595695.1 Haliangiales bacterium
GATCCAGGCCCAGCGAATGCCGGTCGTGCGCACCAGGCGAGTGGCGAGCGCAGCCGCGCTCAGCTGCAGGAGCAGCGAGGTGCCGAGCACAACAACGACGGTCATGGGCCGGCCCACTCCTTCACCCGCACAACTTCACAACCCACGCAGCCCCGCCCGGGCCAGCACCAGGATACCGGAGCGCCCGAGGACCGGCGTGTCGAAAGCACGCCGATCCTCGGGCTTGCTCGCGGAGCTACATCCCGGCGACGCGCCGGGCCAGGTTGCCGTGCTCCTGCCAGATGCCCGCGGGCGTGTGCTCGCCGAGCTTCTCGAAGAACTCGTGCTGCAGGTGGATCGCCTCGTACCACTCGAGCGGATCGACCTTGAGCAGCTGGTCCATCGCCGCGCCCGGGACGTTCAGGCCGGTGAGGTTGATCGAGCCCGCCGCCGGCACGTGACCGATGGCCGTCTCGACCGCCTCGCCACGGCCCTCGCAGCGCTCGAGGATCCACTTGAGCACGCGCAGGTTCTCGCCGTAGCCGGGCCACAGGAACTTACCCTTCTCGTCGGTGCGGAACCAGTTCACGCGGAAGATCTTGGGCGGGTTCGCGAGCTTCTTGCCCACGTTCAGCCAGTGCGCAAAGTAGTCGCCCATGTTGTAGCCACAGAAGGGCTGCATCGCCATGGCGTCGCGGCGCAGCACGCCGACCTTGCCGGTCGCGGCGGCGGTGGTCTCCGACGACAACGTGGCGCCCAGGAAGGTGCCGTGCTGCCAGGAGAGCGCCTCGTAGACGAGCGGCACGCGGCGCTGGCGGCGCGCGCCGAACAGGATGGCGCTGATGGGCACGCCCTCGGGCTTCTCCCACTCGGGCGAGATCGACGGGCACTGCGCGGCCGGCGCGGTGAAGCGGCTGTTGGGATGCGCGGCCTTCTCGCCGCCGCCGTCCGGGCCCGCCTGCCAGGGTCGGCCCTGCCAGTCGAGCATGCCCTCGACGGGCGCGTCGTCGTGACCCTCCCACCACACCGTGCCGTCGGGCTTGAGCGCGACGTTGGTGTAGATGGTGTTCTTCGCGATGGTGAGCATCGCGGTCGGGTTGGTCTTCATGCTGGTGCCCGGGGCGACGCCGAAGAAGCCGGCCTCCGGGTTGATCGCCCACAGCCGGCCGTCTGCGCCGGGACGCAGCCAGGCGATGTCGTCACCGACGGTCTCGACCTTCCAACCCTTCATGCTCGCCGGGGGCACCAGCATGGCCAGGTTGGTCTTGCCGCACGCCGACGGGAACGCACCCGTGACGTAGTGCTTCTTGCCCTCGGGCGTGGTGATGCCGAGGATGAGCATGTGCTCGGCCAGCCAGCCCTGGTCGCGCCCGAGCGCCGAGCCGAGGCGCAGCGCCAGGCACTTCTTGCCCAGCAGCGCGTTGCCGCCATAGCCCGACCCGATCGACCAGACCTCGTTCGACTGAGGGAAGTGACAGATGTAGCGGCGATCGGGCGACAGGTCGCCGAGCGAGTGCAGGCAGCGCGTGAAGTCGTTCGAGTCGGCCAGGTGATCCATGGCGACCCGACCCATGCGCGTCATGATGCGCATGTTGAGCACGACGTAGATCGAGTCGGTGATCTCGATGCCGATCTTGGAGAACGGCGAGCCGGCCGGGCCCATCATGAAGGGCACGACGTAGAGCGTGCGGCCCTTCATGCTGCCGCGGAACAGCTCGGTCAGCTTGGTCTTCGCCTCGGCGGGCGCCATCCAGTTGTTGTTGGGGCCCGCGTCTTCCTTCTTGTCGGGACAGACAAACGTGAGGTGCTCGGTGCGGGCGACGTCGCTCGGGTGGCTACGGTGGAGGTAGCAGCCGGGCATCTTGTCCTGGTTGAGTGGGATGAGGACGCCGGTCTTGACCGACTCCGCGGTGAGGCGCTGCTTCTCCTCCTCCGAACCGTCGACCCACACGACCTGATCAGGCTGGCAGAGGTCGGTGATCTCGTTGACCCAGCGTTTCACGTGCTCGTTCTTGTACATGTCTGGATGGCTCCCTTTCCCGAGTGCGGAGACTCTAGCCGGGCGATCCAGGGCCAACAACACGCCGGCCGGGCCCGCAGCCAAGAAAAATCGGTGTCGCAAAGCTGTGAAACAAATGGATTATTTCTGGCCGATGTCGACGTTTTGTAAAAACTAGATAAACTCATCGCATTCTTGAATATCTGATCACCTCCGAAGCGCGGCGCGAGCTGCTGCGCGTCCTGTGGCGCGACGGCGCGGCCGGCAGCCTGAGCGAGCTGGCCCGGCTGGCGCACGTGGGGTTCGCGTCGGCGCACCGCGAGCTGGCTGCAATGAAGCAAGTCGGCCTGGTCACCGCCTCACGGTCCGGCGGCTCGTCGGAGATCTACCGCGCCAACCGCGCCAGCCCGGTGGCCGCGGCCATCGAGCAGCTGGTCTCGCACGGTGCGCGCCGCGCCGGCAGCGCCCGCCGCGCGCCGACCGCCGACGACGACGAGCTGCGCCGCCGGCTGCGAGCGCTGGGCGCGCCCCTGCTCATCGACGCCGCGCCGGTGCGCGGCGCGCAGGCGCTCGAGGTCACGCTCGCCGAGAGCGTGCGGCTGGCGCGCCGCGACGCCACGCTGGCGCGCGCGCTGCCGGTGGCGCTGTGGCGCCAGCGCGAGCGCATCGACTGGGATCAGCTGCGCGCCGAGGCCCGGCGGGTGGGCGAGAAGCACGCGGTCGGCCTGTTCATCGAGCTGACCGGCGAGCTGGGCTGCGACCCGCGCCTCGCCGACGAGGCGGCGCCGCTGCGCGACGCGCGCGTCAAGAAGCTGCACGACTTCTTCGTCGGCCAGAAGAGCGTGCACGAGCGCAAGCTCGCCGAGCTGCACACGCCGGCGGCGGCGCGGCGCTGGGGCTTTCGCATGAACCAGGACCAGGACAGCTTCGCGAGCACATTCAGAAAGGCGCAGGATGCGGCGGTTCTCGCCGGCTGAGCTGGAGAAGTACTTCGAGGCCGTCGACGCGCACCTCGACGCCGAGGCGACGACGATCGTCGTCGGCGGCGCGGCCGCCGCGCTCGCCTACGGCGTCGGCCAGGTGACCCGCGACCTCGATCTCTACGAGCCACCCGGCGCGGCGCTGGCCGCGGCGCTGGCGCGCGCGCGC
>JBKJOI010000166.1:0-3190 GCA_046595695.1 Haliangiales bacterium
CTGCTCGCGCTTGCGGCTGAGGTTGCGGTGCACCTGCACGCCCCAGACCTTGCCGCCCGCGTCGTACGCCCACAGCATCTGCTCGCGCTTGCGGCTGAGGTTGCGGTGCACCTGCACGCCCCAGCTCTGCACGTCGGCGCTCGAGAAGCGCAGCACGGTGAGCGGCACCGAGAACTCGGCGTTCCAGCCGCCCGCGTCGCGGGTGACCGCGCCGGTCCAGACCGCGTCCCAGTCGATGTTGAAGTCGGAGTCGTTGTAGAACTGGCCGTCGACCTGCACGCCGGCGGCGGAGAGCTGGAACGTGTAGGCGGAGTTCCGGTCGTTGCGGCTGTCGATCGACACCGCGACCCAGTCGGCCTCGATGTCGCGGTCGCGGCGGGTGAGCCGCGAGACGATCCCGCCCGGCTCGGAGTCGCCGCAGCGCACCGCGATGTACAGGTTGGTGTCGTCGTACAGGATGCGGAACTCGGTGCGCTCGCTGGGCGCCTTGCCCTCGGCCGGCTGGATCTGCGTGAAGCTGTCGGAGGGTGGGGCCTTCTCCCACACCGCGTCGTCGAAGCGGCCGTCGATGGTGGGCGCCGCGTCGGTGCGCATGGCGCCGATGGTCTTGTCGCGGCCGTTCGGCTCGGGCTCGGGCTCGGGCTCGCTGGCCTCGGCGGCCGCTGCGAGCGGCCAGGCGAGGACGAAGGACAAGGCTAGGGCGAGGCTGGTAGTGACTCTCACGTGCCTAGGTGACGAAACCAGGCCGCTGGTTACAGGCCGCGTGTTAAGGAAATGCGAGAGGAGACGCCATGTTCCGCCCCGAGCTCCCCGAGCAGCTCAACCTGGCCGACTACTTCCTGGACGATCGCGTCCGTGAAGGCCGAGGAGCCAGACTCGCGATCCGTACGGCCGACGACGGAAAGTCGTATACGTACGCCGACATACAGGCGCTCTCCAACCGCATGGCCCACCTCCTGCGCGGCGGCGGCGTGGGCGTCGAGGACCGCGTGCTCATCGCGCTCCCGGACAGCGCGTGCTTCGCGGCCGCGTTCTTCGGCACGCTCAAGTGCGGCGGCGTGGTCGCCATGGTGAACCCCGAGCTCCCGATCGAGGACTACCCGGGCTACCTCGAGTACACCAAGGCGCGCGCGCTGGTCTGCGACGAGGCGCTGTTCGAGCGGATCGCGCCGATCCTGAAGACCCCCGCCGCGCGCCACCTGCGGGTCGTGCTGCGCCGGCGCGGTGGCCTCGAGGCCTTGCTCGCCGCGGCTCCGGCCACGTTCGAGAACGAGCCGACCAGCCGCGACGACCTGGCGATCTGGCTGTTCACCTCGGGCTCGACGGGCAAGCCCAAGGCCGCGGTGCACATGCACCACGATTTTGCGTTCAACACCGAGTGCTACGCCAAGCCGGTCCTGCAGATGAAGGAGAGCGACGTCACGCTGGGCGTGCCCAAGCTGTTCTTTGGCTACGCGACCGGCTCGAACCTGATGTTCCCGTTCGCGGTCGGTGCGTCGACCGTCCTGTTCGAGGACAAGAGCACGCCCGAGCAGCTCTTCGAGCTGATCGAGACGTACCAGCCGACCGTGCTGACCAGCGTGCCGACCATGATCGGCAAGATGCTCGCGCTGCCCGGCGTCGCCGAACGCAAGCTGTCGTCCTTGCGCGCGACCATCTCGGCGGGCGAGGCGCTGCCCGAGGAGCTCTACCGCCGCTGGGTCGACACCTTCCACTCCGAGATCCTCGACGGCATCGGCTCGGCGGAGCTGTTCCACATCTACATCTCCAACCGCTTCGGCGCGGTCAGGCCCGGCTCGCTCGGCACCCTGGTGCCCGGCTACCAGGCGCGCGTCGTCGACGACGAGGGCAACGACGTGCCCGAGGGCGAGCTGGGCACGCTGTGGGTCAAGGGCGACTCGGCGGCGCTGTGCTACTGGGGCGCGCACGAGAAGTCCAAGGAGACCCTGCGCGGCGACTGGGTGGTGTCCTCCGACAAGTTCCGCAAGGACGCCGAGGGCTTCTTCTACTACGGCGGCCGCGCCGACGACCTGCTCAAGGTCGGCGGCATCTTCGTCGCGCCGACCGAGGTCGAGAACGTGCTCATGGATCACCCGAGCGTGCTCGAGTGCGTGGTCGTCGGCTACCAGGACGAGGCGCAGCTCACCAAGGCCAAGGCCGTGGTCGTGGTCAAGCCCGACGCCGCGCACACCGCGGGCGAGGCGCTCGCGCGCGAGCTCATCGACCTGGCGCGCACGCGCCTCGTGCACTACAAGGTCCCGCGCAAGATCGAGTTCGTCGAGTCTTTGCCGCGCAACGACCGCGGCAAGATCGCGCGCAGGCTGGTGAAATAGATCATGTGGCGTCCCGCAGAGAAGCTGAAGCACGCGCTCCCCGAGCCCAGCTGGCCGACCCGCGCCCAGGCAGCGGCCTCGCGCTGGTTCTCGCCGGTGGCGTACGGACGCCTGCAGGCGCGCACGCGCACCTGGGTGCCGGCGATGGTCCCGTGGCGCGCCAGCGACGATGGCGAAGTCACGGGTGACGTGATCGACTGGTACGCGCGCTTCGCCGCGGGTCGGCCCGGCGTGCTGGTCATCGAGGCCACCGGGATCCGCGACGTGCCCTCGGGGCCGCTCCTGCGCATCGGCCACGATCGCTTCGTGCCCGGGCTCTCCCGGCTCGCCGACGCGGTACGCGAGGCCTCGGGCGGCGAGACGCTGCTGTTCATCCAGCTGATCGACTTCCTGGCCATCAAGCGCCGCCCCGAGCCGGAGAAGTACTTCGGCCGCTTCCTCGAGCTGCGGGACGGTCACCGGAAAGGGCTCGCGCACGGCCGCGGCGAACCGCGCTGGCTGACCGAGCCCGAGGCCGCGGTGCGCGCCGAGCTGGCCACGCTCACCAGCGACGAGCTCGTCGACGTGCTCGACGCCCGCGAGCTCGAGGCGCTCCTGTTCGGCTACCGCGAGCGGGTCACCGATGTCGAGCTGCCGCACATCGCGGCGCTGCCGCAGGTGCTGCCCGGCCTGTTCGCCGACGCCGCCGAGCGCGCCTTCGCCGCCGGCTTCGACGGCCTCGAGCTGCACTACGCCCACGCCTACACGATGGCGTCCTTCCTCTCGGCGCTGAACACCCGCGACGACGGCTACGGCGGCGTGCGCGAGCACCGCGTGCGCCTGCCGCTCGAGGTCATCGCCGCGGTGCGCGCGCGCGT
>JBKJOI010000200.1:0-12547 GCA_046595695.1 Haliangiales bacterium
CTCGGGCGGCACGGTGGCGCTCGAGTGGGAGAGGCTCAGCTCGAGCCCGCGCGTGCCGGGCCCGACTCGCAGACGCGGCTTCACGCCCTCGTCGCCCTCGAGCCGGGCGTCGGGCACGCCCCAGTCCTCGGCGAGCGCCGCGCGCACGAGCGCTCGTCCGAGCACGTACTCGTCGCGCCGCTCGGCCACGAGGTACGCGCCGGCACGCTGCCGCTCCTGGTCGTCGAGCGCCGCCTCGCACTCGGGTCGATCCATGTCGACGACCGAGACGATGTAGATGCGCGCGCCGACGTCCTCGTCGTCGATGCGGAGCCACTTCTCCGAGAGCATGAGCGGAGTCTAGCCGACCGTGCCGGGGCGCGTGCGCTGCTTGGCGATGCGCAAGATGTCCGCCGCGCTCTCCTCGATCGCCTTGCCGGTGACGTCGATCACCGGCCAGTTCGGGTGCTTGCGGAAGACCTCCTGCGCGTACGACAGCTCCTGCTGGATGTGGTCGCGCATGCCGTAGCTCGAGTCCGGCGGCATGCCCAGGTGCTGCAGGCGCACCTGGCGGATCTTGACCAGCGCGTCGGGCTGGATCGACAGGCCGTAGCAGCGCTCGCCGGGCACCTGCTCGAGCTCGACCGGCGGGTCGATGCCGAGCACCAGGGGCACGTTGGCGACGCGGTAGCCCTTGTTGGCCAGGAACATCGACAGCGGCGTCTTGGACGTGCGCGAGATGCCCACCAGCACGAGGTCGGCGCGTGGCAGGTTGCGCGGCTCGGCGCCGTCGTCGTTCTTGACGGTGAACTCGACCGCCTCGATGCGACGGAAGTAGTCCTCGCCGATGGTGTGCAGCAGGCCCGGCACGCCCTGCGGCTCGACCGCGAGGTACGAGGCCAGCTTGGCCATCAGGCCGCCGATGAGATCCACCGCCTCGACGCCGTGGCGCTGACAGAGCTGCCAGAGCAGCTCGCGCTCGGCGGCGTCGACGACGGTGAACACGAGCAGCGCGTGCAGCTCGGCGGCGCGCTCGACGACCCGCTCGATCTCGGCCTCGAGGCGGATGCGCGAGTAGACGCGCACCTGGCAATCGGCCTGGAACTGCAGGAGCGAGGCGCGTACGACTTTTTCGGCCGTCTCGCCGGTAGCATCGCTGATGACGACGACGTTCTTGGGGTCCGACACGGCGGAAGTCTACACCACCCGCAGCGCGTCGGAGCGCCTTGGCGAGGCGGAAGGATGGGCGAGCCGCCAATCGACCACTTTTGGACATTCCGGGTCGGGTTGTGACAGGTCGCCGGCAGGATCGAGGTGCGCGGTGACGACCTTGCACCCGCCCCGGCACAGGTGGTGGTAGGTGCAGCTCGCGCACGGTTGGGCGGGCGCGGCGTTCCAGGTGCGGAACTCGCCGAACGCGTCGCCCCGCTGCCAGTACGCGCCGATCGTATCGACGCGCGGCTTGCCCGGCGGCGGCGTCGCGAAGCTGCACGCGCTCATCACCCCGGAGGCCTTGGCGCCGATGAGGAAGTCCCCGCCGGTGCAGCCGTAGACCGCGAGCTTGGCCATGAGCTCGGCGCCCGGGTCGTGCCAGGCCAGCATGGGCGTGTAGCTGCAATCGACGCGCACGCGCACGCGGTGGCGGCGCACCAGCCGCAGCACCTCGGGTAGGAAGGCGCGGTGCTGCTCGTCGGTGCAGGCGAGCCCGGCGTAGGTCTGGGTGCCGCGTCCCGAGGGTTTGAAGCGGAGCAGCTCGACCTCGTTCAGCCGGCGTTGCCGCGCGTACGCGAACACCTGGCCGAGGCTGGCGAAGCCCTCGCGCGTGACCACGCAGTTGATGCCGATCTCCTTCTTGGCCGCGCGAAGCCTGCGCACCGCCGCGTCGGCGCGCGCGAAGCCGTCGAAGCCGCGCACGCGCGCGTAGGCGTCGCCGATGCCATCGATCGACACGTTGATCTGGCCGAACAGCGCCGCGATCTCGACCAGCCGATCGACGCCGGCGAGGCCGCTCGTGGTCAGGTTCGGGACCAGGCCGCGCGAGCGCGCGTGCTCGGCGACCTCGCCCAGCCAGGGCAGGGTGGCGCTCTCGCCACCGCCGAGCGCCAGGTGGAAGACGCCCGCGTCGGCGAGCGCGTCGATGGCGCGCTCCCACTCGAGCGCGCCCCACTCGCCGGCGGCGCCGTTCGGGGTCGCGCCGGTGTAGCAGCCCTTGCAGCCGGCGTCGCAGCGGTTGGTCAGCTGCAGGTGGGCCTCGAGCGGCGCGGCCAGCGGCGCGGCGCCCAGGACTCCGTCGGTAGGGGCGGCGCCGGGTCGATCGTTCCACAGCGGGCCGCCGTCGTGGCCGAGCTCGCGCGCGTACGTGCGATCGACGAACACGAGCGCACGCGGGTGCTCGAGCTGCACGATGCCGCCGAACGCCTCGGCGCGGAACGCGCGCGCGGCCGGCGCGGGCGCCGCGGGAGCCGTGTCCTTACGACGACGACGTAGCAGGCGGCGTAGCAAGCGCGGGGCCCTTCTTGCGGCGGTAGCGCACCAGCGCCGAGATGAACGGCGTCAGCATGCCGACCGCGGTGGCACCGAAGATCAGGAACGTCACGTCGGCGCCCAGGCTGGACGAGTTGGGGTTCATGCCCCACTTGATCGCCAGGATCTTGCCGCGCCGCTTGCTACCCATGGTTCGTGCGCCTCTCAGTCGTGGCCGAAGATGACAGTGTGGATGATGAAGTCGAGCAGGTCCAGCCGGTGGACGATGACGAACGCCGCCGCCAGCATCGCCAGCGCGCCGCCCGCGCCGTGGCCGAGCAGCCGCGCCAGGGAGAGGCGACCGGCCGCGGCGCGCGCCGTCACCAGCCCGGTGCCCGAGAGCCACGTCACCGCGACCATGACGACCGAGATCCACAGCGTCGCCATCGCGATCGCTTCGTTCTCGGTCTGCCCGGCGGCCACGATGATCGCCGCGACCGGCAGCAGGTACATGACCTCGAGCGGCGGGTGCACCAGCGCGCGACCCGCGGCCGCGAACGATCCCGCGTCGCGCCGCAGCGCGGCGAGCGCGCCCGCGGCCAGCAGGGCGAGCGCCGCGAACGCCGCGATCTCGAGCCGCGCCACCCGGCGCTTCAGCTGCAGCTTCTCGATCGCCTCGGCCAGCCCCTTGGCGAACGGCGCGCCCGGCTCGGCGCCGTGCAGCTTTGCATAGACCGCCTCGGCCTCGTCCCAGCGCTCGAGCACGACCAGCACGTCGGCCTCCGAGCGGCGCGCGCGCCGCGCCCACTCGCCGCCCGGCCACTTCGCCTGCACCTCGCGGTAGGTGCGCAGCGCCGCGGCGTGCTCACCGAGCTGCTCGTGCTGCTCGCCGGTCCAGTGCTGCACGCGCGCCGCCTGCGGAAAGTCCGGGTGCTCGGCGAGCAGCTGCTGCGCCAGGGCGAGCGACTCGCGCCGCGTGCGCGACGGGAAGTCGTTCAGGATCGTGTTCCAGGCGGCCAGCGCGGCCTCGCCGTGGCCGTCTATGCCCAGGCCCTCGCGCAAGAGCTGCGCGCGCCGCTCGGCGCGCCGCGCCAGGCGGCTGTCGGGGTAGTCGCGCACCAGCCGTTCGTAGGCCTCGGCGGCGCGGCGCGGCTCGCCCAGCTTCTCCTCGTACAGGCGCGCCGCCTCGATGAGCGCGTCGTCGGCGAACGGGTCGGCGGGCATGCGCGCGACGATCGCCTCGTGCGCCGCGGCGGCCTCGGCGTGCTTGCCGTCGTGGTCGAGCGCGACCGCGGCGTAGAAGGCGTCGGCGGTGGCGTCGGCATGCGCGGGCGGCGCGAGCGGCAAGAGGATCGCCGCCGCGAGCAGCAGGATCGCCAGCCGCACCCGGGTCATTCCTCGCGCTCGATGCCCAGCGCGCGCAGCTTCTTGTGCAGGTTGGTGCGCTCGATGCCGAGCGCCTGCGCGGTCCGCGAGATGTTCCACTCGAACTCGCGCAGCTTGAGCTTGATGAACTCGCGCTCGCTCTCGTCGCGGTACTCGCGCAGCGGCAGGTGCAGCCAGCGCGCCGGGTTGAGCGCGACCATCGCGTCGGCCTCGAGCGATCCGGAGAGCGCGACCGGCGCCGCGTCGGTGGTCGGCAGGGGCACGCCGTGGCCGCCGCCTTCGCCGAGCTGCCCGGGCGCGAACGCGCGCGCCGAGGGCCCCGAGCCGCCCAGGTAGGGTGGCAGGTCGCGCTCGCTGATCTCGTCATCCGACATGATCACCAGCCGCTCGATCACGTTCTTCAGCTCGCGCACGTTGCCCGGCCAAGTGTAGCCGCACAGGCGCGCGATCACCTCGGCGGTGAGCCGCTTGGGCCGGAAGCCGTTCTCGTCGCAGCACTGCTTGACGAACGCCTCGGCGAGCACCGGGATGTCATCGAGGCGCTCGCGCAAGGACGGCGAGCGCAGCGGGATCACGTTCAGGCGGAAGAACAGGTCCTCGCGGAAGCGTCCGGCCGCGACCTCGGCGCCCAGCTCCTTGTTGGTCGCCGCGATGACGCGGCAGTCGACCTGGATGATCTTCTCGCCGCCGACGCGCACCAGCTCGCCCTGCTGCAGGACGCGCAGCACCTTGGCCTGGGCGTTCTGCGCCATGTCGCCGATCTCGTCGAGGAAGATGGTGCCCTCGTGCGCGACCTCGAACAGGCCGCGCTTCTTGCCGACCGCGCCGGTGAAGGCGCCGCGCTCGTGGCCGAACAGCTCGCTCTCGATCAGCTCGGGCGGGATGGCCGCGCAGTTCACCTTCACGAACTCGGCGTTCGCGACCGGCGACGCGTCGTGGACGGCGCGCGCGATCAGCTCCTTGCCGGTGCCGCTCTCGCCGGTGATGAGCACGCGGCCGCGCGTGGGCGCGACCTTGGCGATCTGCCGGAAGAGGTCCTGCATGACCGCCGCCGAGCCGATCATCTCGTAGCGGCTGGCGACGGTGCGGCGCAGGCGCGAGACCTCGCGGGTCATCGCGCGCTTCTCGAGCGCGTTGCGCACGCGCACCAGCAGCACGTCGCGATCGATGGGCTTGGCCAGGAAGTCGAACGCGCCCAGCTGGATGGCGCGCGCGCCGTCGGCGGCCGAGGCCTGTGCGCTGATCACCAGCGCCGGCACGTCGGCGTCGACGCCGGGCGTGCCCTCGCGGGTGAGCGCGCCCTTGCGGATCTTCTCCAGCAGATCGACGCCGTTGCCGGTCGCGCCGACGATCACGTCGAGGATCACCAGGTCGACGCGGGTGATCGCGAGCAGCTTCTCGGCGTCGGGGATCGAGGCGGCCTCGAGCGTCTCCAGGCCCTCGCCCTCGAGCACCATGCGCAGCGTGCGCCGGATGTTGGCCTCGTCGTCGACGATGAGGATGGGCAGCTCGGAGCGCATGGGCTTGTCGGCAGGGTTCACGTGGCTCACGGCTTGGGTTTGCGGCCCATGGTGAAGGCGAGCGCGAGGATCACCGCGATGCCGCCGCCGACCAGCAGCATGCGCGACAACGGGCGGTTCTCGGCCGGCTCGGGCGGCGCCGCGTCGGGTGGCGGGCTGCGCATGATCTTGCCGCCCGAGGGCGGGCCGAGCGTCGCGGCCGATCCCGGCCGGGGCGTGCGCAGCTCGAGGCCACCGTCGGGGCGCGCGGCGGCATCGTTCTGCTCTTCGGGTTCGACCAGGTTGTCGCCGGTGACGCGCAGCGTGCCCTGCCCGGGAATCGCGCCGAGCGGGCGCAGCGCGGGGGAGAACCCGAAGAGCCCGGTCATCGCCTGCACGCAGCCGTCACGGGTCTGGCTGGGCCCGCTCTGGCTGGGCTCGCTCTGGCTGGGCTCGCTCATCACGCACTCGACGCGGATCTCGTGGACACGCCCCTTGGCATCGATGAAAACGCTGGTGCGCGCGAGCGTGCGCGTCTCGTTCTCGGTGTGGCGGTGCTCGATCTCGCCCCAGGCGACCTCGAGCCCTGCGCCCTCGTTCCACGAGACCAGCTCGAACGCCGTGGTCGGCAGCGCGTTCAGGCGCGGGCGCTCGCGCGCGTCGTCGAGCTCGGCACGCACCAGCCCGGGCACCGCGGCGGCCGGCGTCTCGCCGTCGCCCACGAGCCACTGCACGTGCAAGACGCCCTGGCCGGCGGCGGCCGGGCTGGTCCAGGCGCGCCCGCCGGTGGTCACCTTCTGACCGCTCAGCTCGGCGGTCTTCGCGAAACTCTCCGCGACCTTCTCGGCCAGCTTCGGCGCGGCCGTCCAGCCGCTCGGCACCCGGAACGAGATGCCGGTGTCGCCCAGCCCCACGGTCT
Organism: Haliangiales bacterium; assembly: GCA_046595695.1. Classification (GTDB taxonomy): domain Bacteria; phylum Myxococcota_A; class Polyangia; order Haliangiales; family SHYZ01; genus JBKJOI01. The sequence continues at coordinate 6,247 of JBKJOI010000200.1, forward strand.
GCCGGGGTGGAGCGCGCCGCGCCGCAGCGGCGGGCGCCGCGAAGGCGGCGAGCGCCACGGCGGCGGCGACCATGATTGTCCCCAGCTTCACTTGCCCTTCTCCAGCTTCCTGAGCGCGGCGGTAGGCCACGTCAGCTCGAACGACGCCACGAAGCGGGCGCACTCGCCGGCGGCCCTGGTCGCGCGCGCGTCGGTGCGCAGACACTGCGCCGCGTAGCCGTGCAGCACGCCCGCCTTGTCGACGACCACCGCGGCCACGCCGGTGAGCTCCACCCCGGCCGCGCCGGTGCCGACGAACGTCACCGAGACACGCGTCGCGTCCTCGCTCACGTCCCAGCGCGCGAGCTTCACGCCCGCCTCGTCGAGCGTGCCGCGCAGCCCCTTCACGAAGCCAACCGCCTCGGCGTGCGAGCGCGTCACCGGCTTCTCCGTCTCGATCCAGACCAGCGCGCCGAACACGCCGGCGCGCGCGTCACCGTACGCGATGGCGTCGCCGGTCAACTCCGTCGACGTGTTCGGATCTTGGCCGAGGAGGCCGTGCTTGATCGTGTTGGCCGCGTCGGGCAGTGGCTTCCAGCCCTCGGGGAAGCTCGCGCGCACGTGCTCGCGCTCGCGCTCGATGCGCGTGCCCGCGGGCGCCGCGGCGGCACTGCACAGCACGGCGACGACGATCGCTGCGAGGCGCGCGCGGATCATAGCGGCAGGTACGCGACCTCGTCGCCCGGCTTCACGCCGAGCGCGGTGCGGGAGACGTCGGTGAGGCCGATCTCGCCGGGCGCGAGCAGGCGGAAGCGGGTGCCCAGCGCCTGGAAGCGCGGGCCCTTGGCGTGCTCGGCGGCGACCAGGCCGTACGGGCGGCCGTCGTCGGCGCCGTCGATGGCCACGACCTGGGCGCGCTTGGTGTTGCGCACCAGCGCGATGTCGTCGGTGCGCGCCTGGTAGTGCGGCCCGCCGTCGAACGGATCGATGCGCTCGGCGTACTCGAAGCCGATCGCACGCAGCATCTTCTCGACGCCGCGCGTCTTGGGCCCGACGACGCCGATGTGATCGCGGACGTCCTTCGGCATGAGCGCGGTGTAGAGCAGGCCCTGCGGGAAGAGCGTGCGGATGAACTCCTTGTTGTCCTTGGAGATCTTGTCCGCTTCCTGGTAGCTCAGGCCGGTGAAGTGGCGACCCAGGCTCTCCCACAGCTTGCTCGTGCCGTCGGGCTCGAGCGGGGGCAAGAGCTCGGACAGGACCTCGTCGCGGAACTGATCGCGGTGCATGCCGATGTACAGGAAGCGCACGTAGCTCAACATCTTGCCGAGCGCCTCGGGGCGGCCGCGGTACTCGGGCATCACGATGAGCCCGCCGATCTCGGTGGGCCCATTGTAGTTGTAGCCGATGCGCAGGCACTGGTGGACGAAGTGCCGGTCGAGGGTCTCGGAGTAGCGCTCCTCCTTGAAGACCTCGAAGAACACATGCGGCGACTTTCGCGTGCCGTGCTGCGCGTGGATCATGCACGTGCCGATGATCTTCTTGCGCTCGAGGTCCTCGAGTACGAGAAGGTACTCACGCTCGAACACCGGCGTCTCACCCGAGAACGAGCGCACCGACAGGTCGAGGATCTTCTCCAGCATGGGCCGGTCGTTGGGGAGGTTGACCGTATCGAGGTGGCTGGCCACCTCGTGAATTTGGTCGATATCTTCTCGGAAAGATTCGCGAATCACGAACATTGGGCACCGCGCGGCGGGCGCCGCCAAGGCGAGTCAGCCTACACTGGCGCGTTTGGGGAAGCCAGCCTGCCGGGCCGGCGAGGACAGTCCGCCTTACGGATTGGAGGCGTGCCGCACTTCGGGCGCGGGGCCCGCGAGCGGAGCGACCAGCAGGTTCGCGACCTGCGGGAAGAAGTCGGCGATGGTGCCGGCGGCCTCGTCGACCAGGCGCTGGAACGGCAAGGGAATCTGCTCGCGCGCGAGATCGGCGTACGACAGGATGCGGATGGGCCGCTGGCCACGCGCGGTGCGGCGCAGGTTCTCGGCGATGATCCAGTCCAGCACCTGCGGCAGCGCCTTGGCGGTGGACGGCTTGGTGTCGTGGAGCAGGATCACGGCGCGCCCGCGCAGGTTGCGGATCTGTTCGATGAGATAGTCGCGCGTCTCGACGCTCGAGAAGCTCTGCCACTCGAGCGGGTCCATGTCCCAGTGCAGGTGCGTCTGGCCGCGCTCGAGCAGCAGCGCCTCGAGGCGGCGGCAGCGATCCCCGTAGGGCGCGCGCAGCAGGCGCACCGGCATCTGCATGATGCTTTCGTAGATCGACGCGTTCTCGTCGAGCTCGCGGATCGCCTCGTCGGCGGGGATGGTGCAGAGGTGCGCGTGGTTGACGGTGTGGTTGCCGATGATGTGACCCGCGGCGAGGGCGCGCGCGGCGAGGGCGCGCCGCTTGTCATGGAGGGGCCGCTTGCCGCGGACGCGCCAGCCGGTCCAGAAGAAGATCGCGTGGATCCCGTACTTGTCGAGCGTGTCGAGGATGAGCGGCGTCGCGACCTCGTGCGGCCCGTCGTCGAACGTGAAGATGATCTCGGGGTCGCCGCTCGCGGACGCGCCGGCTGCCGGCTGGGGCCAGTGGCTGCGCGCGTCTGCCACGGTCGTGGCCGCGATCAGGGCGACGGCGAGGACGCAGGCAACCAGGGCTCGGAGCATGGAAACTTCAGCGTATCAGAGGCCTCGCACGCTCAGCGACTTTCTGGCAATCGGCTGCGTTCGGACCGGCCCGTTCGCGTGAGCTCGAAGGCTTAGGCGCTGCGGCTAGAACGGGATGTCGTCGTCGCCGGGGCCGCCGCCGCGGGGCGGCCCCTGGTTGTAGTCGTCGGCCGGGGGCGCCTCTTCGCGTCCGCCGCCGGTGCCGCGACCGGGGCCGCCGCCGGTGCCACCCGCGCCGCCGGCGCCGCCGGCCCAGTCGCCGCCGCCACCACCACCGCCACCCGAGCCGCCCCGACGTGCGCCGCCACCGGCACCCGCGCCGCCCTGGTACTCGCCACCGGCGCCGGCGCCACCCTCACGTGCGCTCAGGAACATGAAGTCCTGGCACACGATCTCGGTCATGTAGCGCTTCTTGCCGTCCTTGTCGTCCCAGCTACGCGTCTGCAGCCGACCCTCGACGTAGAGCTTCTGGCCCTTGGTCACGTACTGCTTCACGATCTCGGCCGGCTTGCCCCAGAGCACGACGCTGTGCCACTCGGTGCGTTCCTGCTTCTGGCCCTGCTTGTCGGTCCAGTTCTCGTTGGTCGCCATGCGCACGTCGCAGACCGCCTGACCGCTGGGCGTGTAGCGCAGCTCGGGATCCTTGCCGACGTTGCCGATGAGAATGACCTTGTTGACTCCGCCTCCAGCCATGACTCGCTCCTTTGGTGCATGCAGCCCGCGCGTTTTCGGTGAGTCGCGAGCCGGTTGAAAGTGGGTAGACCCTACCAGCGGCCTATGACAGCATCCGCAGACCTTGTTCAGCGGGCTGCGTATTGCCATCGTGATCCCGGCCTTCAACGAGGAGGCTGCCATTCTCTCGGCCATTCGCAACGTGCCCGAGCTCGTCGACGAGGTGATTGTCGTCGACGACGCCTCGCACGACGCGACCGCGCTACTCGCGGCCCACGATGCCGCGCCGCACGTCACGGTGGTCCGACACGAGGCCAATCGTGGCGTCGGCGCTGCGATCGTGACCGGCTACCGGCGCGCGCTCCTGCTCGGCGCCGACGTCGCCGCGGTCATGGCCGGGGACGGCCAGATGGACCCGGCGGACCTGCCTGCGCTGCTCGCGCCCATCGCCGAGGGCCGCGCCGACTACGTGAAGGGCAATCGCTTCCGCCATCCCGACATCTGGCGCGCCATGCCGCGCACGCGCCTGGCCGGCAATGTGCTGCTGTCGCTGGTGACCAAGCCGGTCTCGGGCTACTGGCGGCTGTTCGACTCGCAGTGTGGCTACACCGCGATCACGCGCACCGCGCTCGAGGCGCTCGAGCTCGACCGCGTCTTCGAGCGCTACGGCTATCCCAACGACGTGCTGGCGCGGCTGCACGCGCTGGGCGCGCGCGCCGTCGACGTGCCGGTGCGGCCGATCTACGGCCCCATGTGGAAGAGCGGCATCAAGCTGCGCACGGTCTTTCATCCGATCCTCTCGGTGCTCGCGCGCGCGTGGGCGCGGCGCATGCGCGCCGAGCTGGGCGGCATGCGCACGCCGCCGCTGCTCGAGGGCCGGCGCACCCCGGAAGCGGACTGAGAGCCGCTCGCTTGAAGATCGGCGTCGTCACCACCAGCTACCCGCGCGGCCCCGGCGATCCGGCGGGCGCGTTCGTGGCCGGGCTGGCGCGCTGGCTCGCCGGTCGCGGGCATCGCGTCGAGGTCGTCGCCGCCGGCGCGCCCGACTCGGCCGCGGCCACCGACGGTGACATCACGGTGGCGCGGGTGCCGACCGGCGCCGAGCTGTTCTACGACGAGGGCGCGCCCGATCGCCTCGAGCGCTCCTGGATCGCCCGGCTGCGCGCGCCGCTCTTCATCGCCGCGCTCACCGCGCGCGTGCAGGTGGTCTCGCGTGAGTGGGACGTGGTCGTCTCGCACTGGCTCGCGCCCTCGGGGCTGGCGGCCGCGGCCACGCGCAAGCCGCACCTGGCCATCGCGCACTCGGGCGACGTGCACCTGCTCGCGCGCCGCGGCCTCGCCGACGTGTGCGTCGGCATGCTGCTCGCGGGCGGGCCGCTCGCGGTGAACTTCGCCGGCGCGCACCTGCGCGAGCGCCTGCTGGCCGCGTGCACGCCGCCGACGCGGCGCGCGCTCGATGCGCGCGCGCTCGTCTGTCCCATGGGCATCGACGTCGCCGCGTTCACGCCGCTCCGGCCCACCATCCCCGACGCGGTGCGCGGCCGGCCGCTCATCGCCTTTGTCGGGCGGCTCGTGCCCATCAAGGGCGTCGACGTGCTCATCGACGCGGTCGCGCGGCTCGGCCGGCCCGCGCAGGTCGTCATCGGCGGCGGTGGACCGGAGCGCGCCGCGCTCGAGACGCACGCGCGCGAGACCTGCGCGCGCGTGCCCGGGCTGTCGATCCGCTTCGCCGGCGAGGTGCGCGGGCAGGCGCGCGACGCCCTCTACGCCGCGGCCGACGTGCTGTGCGTGCCGTCGCTCGATCTCCCCAGCGGCCGCACCGAGGGCACACCGACGGTGGCCCTCGAGGCGCTCGCGGCGGGCGTGCCGCTCGTCGCCTCGGACGTGGGTGGCGTGCGCGCCGCGTGCAAGGGCGCCGCGTGGTTCGTGCCGCCCGGCGATCCCGAGGCGCTCGCGGCGGTGCTGCGCGCGGTCTTCGACGATCCCGCCGACACCGCGGCGCGCGTGCGTGCGGGCCGCGGGCTCGCCGCGCTCCACGACTGGGACGTCGTCGGTGCGCGGCTCGAGGACGTGCTCGTCGGGCTCGTCGCCAAGCCGAGATAGTCCGACACCGCCCTTGACGCGGCGCGTCAGCGCGGCATAACGTGCTCGTGCAGTCGTCGAGTGTCAGAGCGCAACGCTAGGGTGTCGGACCAGCTCGAACGGGGGACGCGGGTGAAACACGACGTGGATGTGTCCGTCATCATTCCGTTTTCTGACGACGAAGAACGTGTAGGACGACTCGCGAGGCGAGTCGCCCGGCACCTTCGCTCGCTCCACCTGAGCTTCGAGCTCCTCTATGCCGACGAGGGCTCGGGCGACAACAGCGTCGCGCTGCTCGGCCTGCTCGCGCGCATCGAGCTGCCCGAGATCCTCCTCTGTACCGCGCCGCCGGGTCGTGGCTTCGCGGCCGCCGCCGCCCACGCGCGCGGGCAGACGCTGTGGTTGCTCGACGTCGCGCGCGTCGACACGCCGTTCTCGCCGTTCGCGTGGGCGCACGGTCGCCTCGTCGACGACGTTGCTGACGTGGTCGTCGTCTCCGGCCGCTTCGCGCTCGCGCGCCGCACGCGCGCGTGGAAGGCGCTCGACGGCGTGCGCGGCCGCGGCGACGACTTCGAGCGCAGCCTCCGCCGCCGCGCCCGCCGCCATCGCCTCCGCGTCGAGGGCGCCATGGGCGACTTCGCTGCGCACCTCGTGCGCCGCCCCACCGGCCCCGTGCCCATCGTCCAGCCGAAGTCGCCCCCGCGCGCCGCCCTCTGGGCCCGCGTCCGCGCCCTCTACACCCCCTCCCGCTAAGGGGGTCGAGCTGGGCGGCCTGCCCACCGCCGAGGCACAAGAGCTGGTCGCGCTGCTCGCCGGCCGCTACGCCGCCGAGGCCGACGCCGCGGCGCTCGCGCGCGAGGCCGAGG
>JBKJOI010000263.1:0-6340 GCA_046595695.1 Haliangiales bacterium
CTCTCGGCAGCGAGGGCGCCCGCGTGCTCGTCACGGTCGACGACGCGCAGTGGCTCGACGACGCCAGCCGGCAGGTGCTGAGGCGGCTCGCCCAGCGCCTCGATCCGCGCCACTTCACGCTGCTCGTGACCGCCCGGGCCGGCGCCTCGAACGACCCGGCGCTCGAGCGCTTGATCGCCGACCTCCCGCGCAGCCAGCTCATCGAGCTGGCGCCGCTCGCCGAGGACGCGGTGCACCAACTGGTCGTCTCGCTGCTCGGCGAGTGCCGCGTCGCTGACGAGGCGCTCGCGCAGATCGCGCGCCGCACCCGCGGCAGCCCGCTCGCGGTCATCGAGTCGGTGCGCGCGATGCTCGACGGCGGGGCGCTGCGGCCGTCCTGGGGCACGTGGGTGCTCGAGCCGCGCCGCCTCGAGCAGCTGGCGCTGCCCACCGACTCTCTCGAGCTGATGGCCCGGCGCGCGACCGGCATCGATGCAGCGACGCGTCGGGTCCTGCGTCGGGCGGCCGCCCTGGGCGTGCGCTTCCCACGCGCCTGGCTCGACGCGAGCTCGCGCGGAGGCGGCGGGAGCCACGATGACGTGCTCGGCGCCCTGGCGATGGGTCTGCAGGCGCAGCTGATCGAGCCGCGCGGCGGTGACGAGTACGCGTTCGTCCACGACCGCGTGCGCGAGGCGCTGCTCGCCGACCTCGACGCCGTCGCCCTGCGCGCGCTGCACCAGGAGCTCGCCGAGACCCTGGATGGGCTCGAGGGCAAAGGAGGCGAGCTCACCTATGCACGCGCCCGCCATCGCGCGCTGGGCGAGGTCGAGAAGGATCCCGGGCGGGTCCACGACACCAACCTCGAGGCCGGCCGCGAGGCGCTCGCGAGCGGTGCCCCCGAGCAGGCGCTGCGGTTCCTCGAGATCGCCCGCCAGGCCACCGTCACCGCCGGGGTCGAGCCGACGGCCGGGCTCCTGCTCGCGCTCGGTGACACCTGCGCCCACACCGGTCGGCTCGCCGAGGCGCTGGTGCACTTTCATCAGGCCATCGCGCGCATGCCCGCCGGGTTGGAGCGCGCGGGCGCGCGGGCCCGGCTGGCGCATGCCTTCCTCGGCAACGTCCAGAGCGACGACGCGGCGAGGCAGCTCGACGCGGCGCTCGCCGACCTGCGCGCGCCGCTCCGGCGCCTGCTGCTCTGGCGCGTGTTCGGCACGCTGTGGGCCTGGCTCCTCGGCCTCTTCGTGGCCAAGACCGGGCTCGGCGAGGGCTCGGCGACGGGCGAGAACCGCGAGCGCCAGCGGACGCGCGCCGAGATCTACGAGATCTACGGCCTGCTCGCCTACTTCGAGAGTCAGACCGGCACGATGCTGCAGATGGCGCTCATGCCCATGTACGCCGCGCATCGGGTCGGTCGCTCGCGCGAGCGCGCGCGTTTCTACTCGAACTACGCCTGCCTGCTCGCGATGTCCCGCCTGCCCGCGGCCGCCGATCGCTACGCGCGCGCGGCGATCCGGGAGGCCGAGGCGGTCGGCGATCGCGCCACCGTCGCGCACGCGCTCCTCTACAGCGCCGTCGCGAAGCACGTGGCCGGCTGCGCGCGCGAGGCCGAGGCGCAGAGCCGCCAATGCTTCGAGGCGCACGGCGCCTGGCTCGAATCCAGCGACTACATCAATGGCTGCTCCGACCTGGCCTGGAACCTCGCGCTGCGCGGCTACACGCGCGAGGGCTGGAGCTGGATCGAGCGCGCGCTCGCCCGCGCCGAGACCGAGACCCACGGCATGGCGCGCCTGCACTCGGCAGCGGCCTATGCGTCGTCCCTCCTGGCCACGCTGGGCCGCCGCAAGGAGAGCGCCGACTTCCTGCAGCGCTTTCGCGGCATCGTGGGTGCCGGCTCCGGCGACCGCTTCCGGCGCGGCGAGCTGCACGCCCACGCGGTGCTCTACCACCTCGAGAACGACGAGCTCGGCGCGCCTCTCGAGGCCGAGCTGACGGCTTGGCACGCCATGCGCTTCAACCCGCGCCTGGTGACCTTCCACACGCGCCACTTCTACGTGTTCCAGGCCTATGCGCGCCTGCGCCAGGTCGAGGCCGAGACGGCCCGCGACGGGCGGCCCGGCGCCGCCGCGCTGGCGCTCCTGGCCGCCGCCTTGCGCGAGCTCGGCCAGGCGACCGCCACGCCGCTCTTCCGCGCCCACCTCGCCCTGGTGCGCGCCGGCCAGCTGCGGCTTTTGGGCCGCGCCCGCGCCGCGCACGCGGCGCTGGATCGCGCCGAGGGGCTGGCCCGCGAGTCCGACGCGCCGTGGGTGCTCTTCGAGGCCGCGCGGCAGCGCGCGCACCTGCTCGAGCGCGCGAGCAACCGCGCTGCCTCGCGCCGCGAGGCCGGCGCCGCGCTCGCGATCGCGTTCGAACAGGGTTGGCCGCAGCGGGCGCGACGCCTGCAGAACGAGTTCCGCGGGCTCGCGCCTTCGATCAGCTCGGCCAGCCAGCGCAGCGTGCGCCAGAGCGACGGCTCGGTGCACGACGCGATGCTGGCGCGGCAGCTCGAGGCGCTGCTCGCGCTCAGCACCGCCTCGGCGACCGTGCTCGACCCGGCGCAGCAGGCGCGGGTCGCGCTCGACGAGGTCATGCGCATCCTGCCCGCCGAGCGAGGCTTTCTGTTCCTCGTCGACGAGCGCGGCGACCTCGAGCTGGTCGCGGGGCGGGACGTCGAGGGCAAGCCGCTCGGCGCCCTCGACGGCTACAGCCGCACCGTGCTCGAAGAGGTCCGCATGAAGGGCGAGGCGGTCGTGGTCACCGCCAGCGAGCGCGGTGCGATCGGCGCCGCCGACAGCGTGGTCGCGCAGGGCATCCGCAGCATCGCGGCGGCGCCGCTCGTGCTCCGCGGTGAGCTGCGGGGCGTCTTCTATCTGGACAGCCGCCTGTCGGCCGGCGTGTTCACCGAGGACGACGTCGAGATCCTGTCAGCCATCGGCAGCCACGTGGCCATCGCGGTGGAGTCCAAGCGGGCCGCGCGCGTCGAGCTCGAGCGCGCGGGCATGGCGAAGGATCTCGCCGTCTCGGCCGCCGTGCAGTCCATGTTCCTGCCCAAGCAGGACCACCAGTTCATCGGCGGCTGCGAGCTGGCGGCGCTGTACACGCCCGCGGCGCAGTGCGGCGGTGACTGGTGGGCGTGCGAGCCGATGGGGGTCTCGGGCGTGCGGGTGCTGCTCGGCGACGTCACCGGGCACGGGGCCGGCGCGGCGATGGTCACCGCGGCCGTGGCCTCCTCGTACCGCAGTCTGCGCGATCACGATCCCGATCTCGACGCCACGCAATTGCTCAAGGCGCTGCACCGGACACTGATGGGCGTGTGCGCGGGCGAGTACCTCATGACCCTGCTGGTCCTCGAGATCGATCGAGCCGCGGGCAAGTTCCGCATGTTCTCGGCCGGCGCCCCTGCCGCGTTCACCTGCGCCCCCGGTGGCGCGGTCGAGACGCTGGTCGCGCTGGGCTCACCCATCGGGCAGGATCAGTTCCGGCTCGGCGTGATCGAGCGCGACCTGGTGCCCGGGCAGCGGATGGTCGTCTTCACCGACGGTCTGCCCGAATGCGAAGTCACGCGGACCCGGCGCGCGCTCGGCCTGCGTCGCGTGAAGCGTCTCATCGAGGAGTCTGCGGGCCTCGACGCCCCGACCACGCGCGCGGCCATCGGACGGCTGGTCGACGACGCCCGGGCGGGCGCGGCGCTCCTCGACGACGTCACGCTGGTGGTGATCGACGTCGGGGTCAGCGGATGACGCGTCCCTGAGGGGGGGACAGGAAGGCAAAGTACCGCTCCGCCACGTCGTCGAACTCCATCTCGGCGGCGCAAGCTTCGCAACGAAACGGCGGCGGCACCCGCGGCAGCGGTCCCAGCGCGGCGACGTCGACGAGCAGCACCGCATCGCGATCGCACCGGGGGCACACGTAGGGCAGGAAGAAGCTCCGGACCTCGCCGCCGCCCACAAAGGCCTCGATGATGTTTATCTGCGCGACGATCGAAGGCGAGCACCCGACCAGCACGGGGTGGGTGCCGTTCTTGTCCATCTTGCTCAGCCAGGCCAACCAGTCGCGCACGCCGAAGGAGTTGATACGCTGGACCTCCGAGAGGTCGATGACTACCAGGCCCGCGGGAACCTCGCTGGCAAGCGCCGAGAGCTCGCTATCCTCGTCGAGCACGCCCACGAGCTTCACGATGGGCGGATCGGTCGAGCGGTCGACGCTGGAGCGAAGTTTGGCCATGTCTAAGTGAAGCGCTCTCGATTCTAGCATGCTCGCGGGGCGTGTCCGCAGTCCTGCCCCACGGCTTCGTGGGCGTCAGGGGCCAAGTGGATCCGCATGAAACATGGCGAGATCGCGGCGACGGCTCGACGAGCTTGCCGGCCTGATGACGCCGGAGACGATTCTCCGCTGGTACCGCGAGCTCATCGCCAAGAAGTACGATGGCGCGGCCCGGCTCGGCGCCGGTCGCCCCGCGACCGCGCCCAACGCGCGGCAGCTCGTGGTCACGTTCGCCACCGAGAACCCGAGCTGGGGCTATACGAGGATCCGCGGTGCTCTGCGCAACCTCGGTCACGAGCTCGGCCGCAACACCATCAAGCGTATCCTTGTCGAGCACGGGCTGGAACCTGCGCCCGCGCGCGGCAAGCGCATGCCGTGGAAGACTTTCGTAGCTCGTGCCGCTGGTGAGCGGCATTTGCGGCACGCGGTCACCGAGTTCGTCGAGCACTACCACAGCGACAGGAACCATCAAGGCCTCGAGAACCGGCTGATCACGCCGGCCGTGACGCCCGCCAACGACAACGCGCCCATCGCTCGTCGTGAACGACTCGGCGGGTTGCTCAGCCACTACCATCGTCGCGCGGCGCAGATGGTCGCCGCAGACCGCGCCGTCCTCCTTCTGACTATCGAGGCGATCGCCTCACCGAATTCAGGCAACCTCTGTCTCAAACGCGTTGACACGTTCTGCGGCTACTGCCTGGTGTCGAAGCGGCTGGAGAAGGGAGTATTCCGCATGCCCTGGGAGCGCGACCAGACCAAGGCGCACGTCGAGATGGAGGCCGCCGAGCTGGCGCTCGTGCTCGAGGGCATCGACCTGCGCGGCGCGAAACGCCGGCCACGCTGGACGCCTACGCCAACGCCTGCCGCCGACTCGTCAAGCGATGCGACGACGCCGGCGTGACGATTCTTCGCTTTTCTCTTTTCGGATGATCCGGAGTTTGCTACTGGCCTCGACGTGGCCGCGTCGCCCGCGTCGAAGAAGCCCAATCTCTCAGCCCTCGAGGGCGAGATGCGGCGACTCGGCGCCAGCGACGAGTTGTGCCGTCTCATGCTCGGGCTGTTCGCATCCATGGCCGAGCAGAATGACAAGCTGAGCTGGCGGCTCGAGACCGCGCTGCGGCAGCTGTGGCGGCGCAAGTCGGAGAAGATTTCGCCCGAGCAGATGCTCTTGTTCCTGGCCAAGCTGCCCGCCACGGTGGCCGCGCTGGCGGAACGGCCTGAAGGCTCGGAGCTGATGACTCCGGGCCTTCGCTCTTTTCGGAGCGGCGAGCTGCTGCGTAGCGCGGCCCGCGCTCCTGCGCGAGTTTTCAGGTCATCCCGGCAAGAAGTTCAGATTCCCGCGGGTTCCGGTGAGCGCTGACAGTCGCCCAGAGCCGTCGACGCGCTCGAAGGCCAGCGCGCCGGCCGCGCGCGACATTCTCACCCGGTGTCGTTCTAGCCAGCCGGTCGACGGCCCGTGAATCGCTTGCCCCGTCGTCACGGCCCGCCGTGGCCAGGCTATGCTCGGTGTCCATGATAGCGCGCGTGCTCTTCGTCGACGACGACGCCGAGATGGGTCGCCTCGTCGAGCTCGGGCTGGGCAAACGCGGCCACCAGGTGACCGTGTGTCAGAGCGGCGCCGCGGCGCTCGCGCTGGTGGCCGGGCGTGACGTCGACGTCGTCGTCACAGACCTGAACATGCCCGGCCTGAGCGGCCTCGAGCTGTGCGCACGCATCGCGGCGCTCCGCCCCGACGTGCCAGTCGTGGTGCTGACCGCGTTCGGCAGCATGGACGCGGCCGTCGGCGCGATCCGCGCGGGGGCCTACGACTTCGTCACCAAGCCGGTCGACCTCGACGCGCTCACGCTCCGGGTCGTGCATGCGGCCCAGCACCGCGCGCTGCGCGACGAGGTGCGCCGACTCCGCCAGACGGTCGACGAGAGCCGGCGCTTCGGGGAGCTGCTCGGCACCAGCGCGGCCATGCGCGCGCTGTACGACGTCCTCGAGCGCGTCGCCGCCACCGATGTGACGGTGCTGATCACCGGGGAGAGCGGCAGCGGCAAGGAGATGGTCGCGCGCGCGC
>JBKJOI010000340.1:0-2684 GCA_046595695.1 Haliangiales bacterium
CGAAAGTAAGATCCTGAACACCGTCCCCGAAAGTAAGATTCAGAAGTAGTTGGCGGGGCCGAGTAAGAGGGGCGGGCCGGCGAAGGCGGCGTCGAGGAGGGCGGCGGCGGCGGGGGCGCCAGTGATCAGGCCCTGGGTGAGGAGCTGGGAGGCGGGGGCGGCGGCGAAGTAGACCTGCGAGAGGCGCTGGATCGAGAGGGAGAGGCGGGCGCGGGCAACCGCACCGGGGACGACGCACGCGCCGCGCGCGCCGAGGGTGACGTCGAAGGATCGCGACTGATCGGGGAAGACCGGGTCGGTGAGCTCGAGGCCGAGGCGGCCGCGGGCGAGCGAGCGGGCCGGGCCGGGGTGCGCGACGAAGGCGGCGGCGACGTCGACGATGCGCGCCATGGCGCAGGTCGCGGTGTACGAGCCGATGTGGGCGCGCGACGCGGGCTCCAGGTCGTTGCTGGCGTGCTCGACGAGCAGCGGCAGCGCGTGCCCGCGCGGCAGGAAGAGCTCGATGCGGTCGAACTGCTCGCCGAGCGCCTCGAGCGCGCCGACGAGGCCGGCGTAGGCGTCGGGCGTGGCGGCCCAGAAGTCGTGCACGCGCGCGAGCTGGTGCGGGTAGGCCGGCGAAGACGGCACGTCGTAGCCGAGCATCCCGGTCATCGCGCCGGTGCGCGGGTCCTCGTAGGCGAACCACTCATCGGCGCGCTTCCATACCCGCTCTCCCCACCAGTAGTCGCTGCGCACGAACGCGCCGGTCGCACCGGCGCGGCAGCGCTCGTAGAGAGCGCGCGCCGCGGTCGCGTCGCGCGCCGGGTCGAGGCGACGGACATGCAGGCGGAGCGGCGAGCGCGGCAGCGCCGAAGGCTCGACGCGCAGCAGGTCGACCCACTCGCACAGCTCGTAGCCGAACTTGCGGTAGAACCCGACCGAGAACGGGTAGAGCAGCGCGATCGGCACGCCGGCGCGGCGGATGCGGCGCAAGGACTCGTGCATGAGCGCGTCCGCGACGCCTTGGCGGCGGAACTCGGGCGCGACGCCGACCGCGGCGAGGCCCATCGCGGGCACGGTCGCGCCGGCCAGCGCGAGGTCGAGGCGGAGCAGCGCTGTCTGCCCGGCGAGCTCGCCCTCGTGCTCGGCGACGAGGACGCCGTCGGCGTGCGCGAGGTGCGTGTTGTCGCGGTAGTACGCGAGCCACATGTCCGGCGTGCCCTCGCGGAAGGCACGGAAGTCGGCGCGCCCGAGCGCCTCGGCCTCTTCAGGCAACCGCGCGGCGCGGATGCGCCAGGTGCGGCGCGGTGCGGCGGATGCGGCCGACGCGGCGGCGGACGCCGTGGTCGCCTTCGTTGCGGTTGCGATTGCGGTTGCGGTTGCGGCTTCAGTCGCGCGCGGCGCAGCGCGGCGCGGGATCGCGGACTTGGGCGCGGCAGGCATGGCCCGGCATCATGCCACGAGGCGCGCGAGCTCGTCGGGGAGCGCCGATTCGGCCTCGCCGCCCGGCCAGGCGAGCCGCGCCGCGTGCAGCGCGAGCCGCGGCGAGGCAGCGCGCACGTCGGGCGGCGCGTAGAGCGGATCGCCGAGCACGGCGTGGCCGGCGTCGGCGAGGTGGACGCGGATCTGGTGCGTGCGCCCGGTGTCGAGCGTGCAGCGCAGGAGCGACGCGACACGGCCGGCGGTGACCACGGCGACCAGGGTGCGCGCCGAGCGACCGGTCGGCGCGTTCGCGGCCTGGCGGCGGCGGTCGCGCGGGTCGGGCCCGACCGGCGCGTCGAGCGTGAAGGTGGCGGCGGCGGGCGTACCGTGCACGACCGCGAGGTACTCGCGCGTGATCCGGCCGATCGCGAGCTCGGCGGCGAAGCGCTCGCGCGCCTCGTCGTTGCGCGCGAACAGCACCAGCCCCGAGGTGTCGCGATCGATGCGGTGGACGAGCGTCGCGCCGACGTACTTGCGCGCGACCTGCTCGTCGAGCGCGCCGCCGGCCTCGCGCGTCGCCTGCACTGGCAGGCCCGCGGGCTTCTCGACGCAGACGACCTCGGCGTCGGCGAACGCGACCCGCCACGTCCACAGCGCGTGAGGATCGGTGGCCGCGACCGCGAGCTGCACGGTGATGGTCTCGGCCGCGACCAGCGGGCGCGCGGGATCACGCTCGCGCCGGCCGTCGACATAGATGGCGCCGGCCGCGACGCGCTCGCCCGCGGCGTGCTCCGACTCGCCCAGGCGCGCCGCAAGCCAGAGGCCGAGCGGCTGCCCGGCGTCGGCGCCGCTGGTGCGGAATTTTCGGACGGCCGCGCCGCCGGCGGGTCGGCTCACGGCGCGGACGGCTTCGCGGGCGCGGGCGACGGCGCGGACGGCTTGGCGGGCGCCGGTGCGGCAGGCGCCGCAGGCACCGGCACCGCCGCCGCAGGCACCGGCGTCGCCGCCTCCGGCGCCCTCGCCTTCGCGATAACCTGTGGCAACCGCCGGCGCGCGTCGATCCACATGCGGTTCTCTGCGTCGCCATCGGCCCATCGATCCAGGAACGCGCGGTAGGCCGTGAACGCCGCCGACCACTGCTCCTGCGCCTCGGCCGCGCGGCCCTCGCAGTAGAGCGCCGGCGCCCAGTCGGGGGCCACGTTCTTGAGCTCGCCGCAGGCGAGCGCGGCCTCCTCGGCGTTGCCGATCGAGATCTGCGTCAGGGCGACCTCGTACAGGAGCGG
>JBKJOI010000788.1:0-6804 GCA_046595695.1 Haliangiales bacterium
CCCGCCTGCTCTACGCCGACAAGGGCGAGGAGGCGGCGCTGCAGCGGGTGACGATCGCCCCGGGCATGACCGAGAGCCACATCCGCCAGCGCCTGTCGGCGTCGGCGGCGCGCGACTTTCTCCCCGAGCGCGACCTGCTCGACGAGCGCCAGCTGCGCCGCGACTACGAGAAGCTGCGCATCGGCTACGAGCTCGGCAAGGCCATCGGCACCGAGCTCGACCTCGACAAGCTGCTGCCCAAGATCCTCGACAAGGCCTTCGAGCTGGTGAACGCCGACCGCGGCGTGATCCTGCTCATGGACGGCAAGGGCGACCTGGTCCCGCGCTACGTCAAGCAGAAGGACGGGCGCGAGGAGAACATCGTGCTGTCGCGCGCCGTGATGGCCGAGGTCGTGGCCCACAAGAGCGCCGTGCTGTCCTCGGATGCGACCATGGACTCGCGCTTCTCGGGCGCGCACTCGATCATCATGCAAGGCATCCGCTCGACCATGACGGTGCCGCTGCTGATCGGCGACGAGATCCTGGGCATCATGCACCTGGACTCGCAGATCGCGACCAACGCGTTCACCGACAAGGACCTGCAGATCTTCACCGGCATCGCCGCGCAGGCGGCGGTCGCCATCCAGAACGCGCGCCTGGCCAAGAAGATCGAGCAAGAGGCGTCCACGCGCGCGCAGATCTCGCGCCTCGTGCCGCCCAACATCGTCGAGCAGGTGCTGAACGGCGAGCTCGTCATCGAGAAGGGCGGCAAGCTGCAGGAGGTCACCATGCTCTACTCCGACATCCGCGGCTTCACCGCCATGTCGGAGCGCCAGCCGCCCGAGGAGATCGTTCGCATGCTGAACGAGTACTTCGAGGTCATGGTCGACGTGCTGTTCAAGCACGAGGGCACGCTCGACAAGTTCGTCGGCGACGAGATCATCGGCCTGTTCGGCGCGCCCATCCCCAAGGCCGACGCCGCCATGAAGGCGGTCACCTGCGCGCTCGACATGCAGAAGGCGCTGCGCGAGTTCAACCGCACGCGCGCCGCCGAGAACCACGAGCCCATCCGCATCGGCATCGGCATCAACACCGGCATGGTCGTCACCGGCGCCATCGGCTCGAGCAAGTCGCTGCAGTACACCTGCATCGGCGACGCCATGAACACCGCGTCACGCCTGTGCGGCGCCGCCAAGGCGGGCGAGATCATCGTCTCCGACTCGACGATGGCCAAGGTCGCCGGCCGCATCGAGACCGTGCCGCTGCCGCCCGTCGAGCTGAAGAACAAGCGGGACAAGCTCCGCATCTTCAACGTGATCGGCGTGAAGGACGGCGAGTGGAACCGCGACCCGACGAACGTCTGAGCTAGACGTCCGGGCTCGGCGCGCCAGGCGCCTTCGGCGGCTCGACCTCGGGCGCGACGCTGCGCCGCTGCCACAGCGCCGCCGCCGCCAGCAGCGCGACCGCGGCGCACCCGGCGGTGAGCTCCCAGGGCAGGAACTCCCCGGTGCCGGTCTCGCTGCCGGTCATGTAGTCGGGCAGCGGCGTCGCGACCAGCACCGCGAGCGCGAACGGCGCCAGGCGGTGCGCGACGTGCGCGGCCACCGAGACCCAGGTGGAGCCACCGACGTACTGCACGTACGCCAGTCCGGCGCCGAGCAAGAGCGCCGCGGGTGAGAAGCGCGGGTTGAGCTGCACCAGCGCGTAGACCACCGCGACCAGCATCGCGGTGCGAACGCGGCCGGTGGGCAGCACGACACGACGCTGCAGGAAGCCGCGGTAGAGGAGCTCCTCGACCAGAGGCACCAGCAGCGTCAAGAGGCCGTAGACGAGCAGCAGGGTGCCGCCGCTCACGCGGTCGAGCTCGTCGAGCTCGCGCTGCTGGTCGGCGTCGAGCGGCGGCATGGGGAACAGCGCGAAGACCCGCGCGGTCAGCTCGGCGGCCAGCGGCGCGAGCGCGGCGCCAAGCAGCATGGCCAGCGCGACGACCGCCACGGTGCCGCCCAGGCCGCCTGGGACGCGCGTGAGCCCCACCGCGGTGCGCAGGCGCTCGTGGGGCGCCCAGCGCACGAGCGCCACGTAGAGCGCCACGAGCGGCGCCACGAGCGACGCCACGCCGGCGTTCATGACGAGCGCCTCGCCGCCCGAGGCGAGGCTCGCGCCGATGCCGAAGACGACGATGAAGCCGATGAGGTGGAGAAACCCGACGAGCACGACCGCGCCCGGACCGGGGACAGGAGGTGGTTCCCCCTGCCCCGGCCTCGAGCCGCCGGATTCACGCGCCACGGGTGCCCGAGCGGTGACGCGTCGCGCGCACCATGCGTTCCTACCTAGCCGATCGTGATGCCGAGCTGCGAGCGCACCGAGAAGTACTCCTCGCTGATCGAGTAGAGCACCAGCTCCTTGATCTTGTCCTTGGCCTGCGGGCCGCCGACCGTAACCGGCTCCATCGACACCATGCGCGCCGCGACTTCCAGATCGCCGCACAGGATGAAGCCGACGCGGTGACCGGTGGCCTCGACGGCGTAACCCCACTTGTTGAGGTCGACCTCACCGGCGCTCTGCAGGAAGCGCTTCACCATCTGGTGCAGCTGCTCGAGGAACTGCGGCTGCATTTTCGTCTGCAGTACGGGCAGGTACTGCTGCACCAGCGGCAACATGTCCGGCTTGATCGGGAAGCGCGGCTGCACCAGCACCAGCGCGCTCATGAACGCGGTCTTGAGCTCCGTGTTCGTGGGCAGCGCCAGCTTGAGGTAATGCTCGGGCCGCATGTAGCAGAGCTGCTTGGCCGCGTTGTACGCGATCTCCTTCTCGGGCCGGCCCTGCAGCATGTTGGCGCGCACGACGAACGACGGGATGAGCGCGCCCTTCTCCTCGCAGTTGGCCAGCAGGATCTCGCCCGGCTGGTCCTGCTGCAGGTAGACCTCGGGCATCATCACGTTCAGGACCTGCGCCGTGTAGTAGAAGACCTTCGAGAACAGCAGCTGGTCGCTCTCGATGAGGCGCTTGTCCTTGCGCTTGAGGCCGAACACCTTGTGCGGCTTGGCGTTCACCATCGCCGCGGCGTGCCAGATGGCGCCGAAGATCGCCGAGACGTAGCGGTCCTCTTCGGGGTGGAAGATCTTCTTCCACATGTCATCCGACACGCGCTGCTTGGCGCGCACGAAGCCCTTCGGCTTGTAGGTCTCGAAGAACTGCTGCTCCTCGGCGTCGGCCTTCTTGAGGAAGACCAGCGTGTTGCAGATGCACCACGCCTTGTCGTAGGCGTGCGCGTCCATGTAGATCTTGCGCAGCGCCTTGTAGCTGTCGATCTTGAACGGCTCCTGCTTGAGCATGGCCATGTGCTCGCCGACTGCCTTCTCGGCGAACTCGGGGCCCGCCAGCACGTACAGCTCGGCCAGGATCTCCATGCGCTGCCGGTTGCCCGGCTCGAGCTGCGCGGCGACCTCGAAGGCCTGCGCCGCCGCCTTGGTCTCCTTGAGGCGGGTCCGGTAGATCTCGCCCAGGCTGTGCCACAGGAGCGTGAGGAGGCGGTCGCCCTCCTTCATGGGCATGCGCTTGATCATGCGCCGGTAGTTGCGCTCGAGCTGCTTCCAGTCCTTCTTCGCGGTCAGGATCTTGTCGACCGCCTCGAAGGCCTTGAGGTACGCGGGGATCTGGTCCTGCTTCACCTTCTCCTGGTCGGAGAAGTACGCGTCGAGCGCCAGGTTGAAGTGCTCGATCGCCTCGTCGACGCTCTTGACCTCGTCGCGGCTGGTGACGCCAGCGGCGTAGTAGTACTTGCCCTTGCGGATCGGGTCGGCCTCGAGCTCGGCGAAGCGGACCATGACCTCGACGGCCTTCTTCCACTGCTTGGTCTCGGAGTACCGATCGAGCAGCTTCTGCAGGAGCGCGTGGTTCTTCGGCTTGATCTCGAGCGCCTCGAGGTACGCGGCGATCGACTTCTGCGCGTTCTGCAGGCGGTCGTGGTAGAGGTCGCCGACCTCTTCGAGGATCTTGAAGCGCTGGTTCTCGTCGGCGGCGACGAGCAGCTGCCGCTTGGCGTGGACCACCGCCTCGAAGTCGCCCTGCTGCGTCTGCAGGTCGATGACCGCCTCGAGCGTCGGCCGGTTGGCCGGATCGATCTCGAGCGCCTTCTCGAACATGTTGAGCGCCTTCTTGCGCTCACCGAGACGGTTCCGCACCTGGCCGAGGCGGTAGTAGATCTCGACGACCTCGCCTTCCTTCTGCGACTCGCGGTGCTGCACCAGGATGGTCTGGTAGATCTTCCCGGCGCCGTCCCAGTCCTCGATCTTGTAGAGCAAGTTGGCGCGCCCGAGCAGCGTGGGCAGGAACGTGGAATCCAGGTCGTAGGCCTGCTTGTAGAACTTGAGCGCCTTCTCGTTCTGGCCGAGCTCGTCGGCGGTGCGCGCGGTGCGGTAGTAGAGCTCGTTGAGCTGCTTGGCGTCCTTCTTGAGCTGGCCGGCCTTGCGCACCAGCATGTCCAGGATCGGCTCGAGCTCGCGGTACTGCTTGTTCGAGAAGTAGAACTCGGCGAGCGGCTCGCCGGCCTCGACGTGCTCCGGGTCGAGCCCGATGGTGGCCGCGTAGTACTCGGTGGCCTTCTGCCGGTCGTGCAGCTTCTTGTCGAAGATGGTCGCCGCCTCATAGAGCAGGCGGATCTTCTCCATCGGGTGCACCGTGTACTGCTCGGCGCGGCCCATCATGTTGGCGGCCTTCTGCCAGTCGCCACGCTTCTTGTAGAGCGTGGTCAGCGCGGTCAGGGTCGGCAGGTGGCTCGGGTCGAGGTTGAGCGCCTGCAGGAAGCGCTCCTCGGCGCCGACCTGGTCGTTCTGCCGCTCGTCGAGCAACCGGCCGATGCGGCAGTGCAGATCGACGCGCAGGCGCGGGTCGTCGGTGATCTCGACCAGGCGCGCCATGACCTGCACGGCGCGGTCCCACTCCTCGATCCGTTCGTAGAGCCGGCCGAGCGCGCCGAGCGCGCGGTGCTCGTCGGCGTCGAAGGCGAGCACATCGTTGTACGCCTCGATGGCGCGGTCGACGTCGGCGAGCTCCTCCTCGTAGATCTGGCCCATCGCGCAGTACAGATCCATGCGCGTGCCCGGATCCGCCGCTGACATGATGTGCCGGCGGTAGGTGTCGACCAGCGACTCCCACTTCTTCTCCTGGCGGTAGAGCCGCCCGAGCTCGCGGAAGGCCGCGTAGTTGCGGTCGTCGAGGACGATGATCTTCTCGAGCGCCTCGGCGGCGCGGTCGAGCTTGCCGAAGCGCTCCTCCCAGGCGGAGGCCATGCGCTGGTAGAGCGAGATCTTCTCGGCGTCGGTCGGCGAGGCGTCCAGCTGCTGCTCGAGGATGTCGAGGTACTGCTCCGACTGCCCCGTCTTCTCGTACAGCCGCTCGAGCGCGCGCAGCGCCTGCAGCGACTGCGCGTCGACGGTGAGGACCTTCTTGTAGGCCTCGATGGCGGCGGCCGGCTCGTTCAGCCGGTCGTCCCACAGGCGGCCGATCTCGAGGCCGATCTTGGCCTGCGCGTCGGGGTCGCTCTCCGCGGCCTGCTTCTTCTGCAGGACGCCGATGAGCTGCTCCCACATCTCGTTTCGGCGGTAGAGCCGGTCGAGCGCGGCGAGCGCCGGCGCGCACGCCGCGTCGGTGTCGAGCGCGGCGTTATAGGCCGTGATGGCCTGCATCGGATCCATGATCTGGGTCTCGAGCAGCTCGGCCAGGGACAGGTACAGGTCGACGCGCTTGCGCGCGTCGGGCTCGATGGCCGCGTGGCGGCCGAGCACCTCGATGAGCTCGCCGAAGCTGCCACGCTTGCGCTGGAAGTCGGCGAGCGCGCCGAGCGCGCCCAGGTGGTTCGGATCGAGGCGCAGCGCCTGCTGCACCGAGTGGATCGCGTAGTCGAGGTGCGACAGGTGATCGCCGTACCAGCGGCCGATCTTGACCCAAAGGTCGGTGGCCTTGCCCGGCTCGGTGTGCTCGAGGCCGGCGACGACCTGCGAGTAGTCGGCGAGCAGCTCCTCCCACTTGCCCGCGCCGGTGGCCAGGCGCTCGAGCTCCTTGGAGGTGGACTCGTTGGCGTAGTCCTCCTTGAACGCGGCCTGGAGCACGACGAACGCTGACTCCTGGTCGCCCATCTCCTCTTCGTAGATCTTGGCGACCGACTGGAAGAGGCCGATGCGCTCGTAGGGCGTGTCGGTGTGCTCGACACGCTCGAGCAGGATCTCGGTGAGGCGGTCCCACGCGTACTGCTCGCGGTAGATGGCCTCGAGGCGCTGGCTGGCGATGGTGTTGCCCGGCTCGCCGGCGCGCACGCGCTCGAAGACCTCGGCAGCCTGCGTCTTGTCGCCGACCTTCTCCTCCCAGATCGAGCCGGCCTGGAGCAGCGAGTGCAGCTTCTCCTGCGGATCGTCGAGCACCGCGGCGCGCTTCTCGAGCACGTCGATGGTCTCTTCCCAGCGCGCCTCGCGCGTGAACAGCGCCTCGAGCGCGGCGAGCGCGCGGAAATCGGCTGGGTTCAAGCCCAGCACGTGCCGCCACGCCGTGACCGACGCGTCGACGCGGCCGATGATCTCGCCCTCGAGCTGGCCCAGCTGGGCGTAGAGCTCGATGGTCTCGTCCTCGGAGAGCGAGCCGGACATCTGCCCGGCGTCGAGGATCTCGCGCAGCGTGTTGGACAGCTCGTGCCACGCCTGGGTAGAGCGGTAGAGCGTGGCCAGGGCGTGCAGGGTCTCGATGTCGTGGCGATCGAGCTCGTAGGCGCGCATCCACGCCTCGAGCGCGTTGCGCTCGCGCGACAGCTTCTCGGCCCAGACCCGGCCGAGG
>JBKJOI010000900.1:0-3358 GCA_046595695.1 Haliangiales bacterium
TTCATGGCCAACGACGTGTTCCTCCGCACCGCGATCTCGGTCGAGGCGTCGGGCTGGGCGCACTTCGACTACGTCAAGATGCCGGACTATCGCTGGGGCATCTTCCTCGAGCCCGCCAAGCCGGAGCGCAAGATCGGCTTCGGCGACCACGAGGAAGATGCCCCAGCGGTAGTCGGGCATCTTGACGTAGTCGAAGTGCGCCCAGCCGTCGGACTCGACCGAGATGGCGGTGCGCAGGTAGACGTCGTCGGCCTGGAAGCCCTCGGGGCCGACCTCCTGCCACCACTGCAGATAACTCGGCAGCCACTGCTCGAGCGCGCGCTGCAGCTTGCGATCCGACGACAGGTTGACGTTGTTCGGGATCTTCTCGTTCAGCGAGACGTTGGTGCTCTCGGTCTGCGTCGACGTCGACATCTGGGCTACGTCCTCCTGGTATCGAAGCTGGGGCGTTCGGGCTTGCCGTACAGGGTCAGGGCGCCGCGCTCGCCGGTGGCGTTGCCGCGGATGAAGATCCAGTTCTGCCACGCCGACAGCCTGCCGAAGATCTTGGTGTCGGCGTTCTCGGGGCCGGCGAAGCGCAGGTTCTGCTCCATGCCGGTCAGCGCGTCGGGCGAGAGCGACGCGCGCTCTTCGACGGCGATGCGGACCTCGTCGGCGAAGTCGAGGTCGTCGGCGACCATGGTGACCAGCCCGGAGCTCTCGGCGGCGCGCGCGGCGAGCGGCGCGGCCTGGGCGGTCGCCAGCGTGGTGGCCGCGCTCGCGGGCGCGTGCAGGAAGCGCACCTCGAGGCGGGTCTTGCCGTGGCCCATGGGCAGCGCGCCGCCGTTCAGCGCGCTCGCCTGCACGGTCACCTTGTTGTCGGGATCCTCGAGCATGTAGCTGCGATCGGCGGCGAGTGCGAGCTCGAGGAGCGAGCCGGCGAAGCAGCTGGCCTCGTCGACGATGGCGAAGAAGGAGCGCGCGGTCGAGTCGAAGCGGCGCAGCGCGCGCGCGACCAGCAGGGTGACCTCGCGGACGAACGGGTCGGCGGCGTGCGCGGCGAGCGCCGCGTCGTGGGCGAGCAGCTTGGCGGCGTCGCCGCGCGTGTGCACCAGCACGACCGCCACGTCCTCGTGGAAGAAGCGCAGCTGCAGGAGCGCGTCGTCGAGCTCGCGGAAGGCGCGCAGCGGCCAGAACGCGGCACCCTGGGCGTGGAGCTCGGCGAGCGACGCGGGCGCGTCGGCCGTGGGCGCGTGGACCGTGAGCGTCGCGGTGCGGCGCACCGGATCGACGGCGAGTCCGACGTGGCGGTAGGTGTACTGATTGCCGGCGGCGTCGATCTCGGGGGCGACCGAGTCGAGCTTCACGGCCGAGCCGCGCTCGGTGGCGGCGCCGGTGGTCAGCTGCTGGGCGCGCGCGGCCACCGCGGCCTCGAACTTGGAGCGCGGCGCGGTCGCGTCGACCAGGCGCCAGTCGACCGCGCGCTTGCCGCGCATGCCCTCGGCAAGGGTCGCGAACACGTCGGCGTGGTCGCGCCGGACCATGCGCTTGTCGACCAGGCGGGTGAGGCCGCCAGTGCCCGGCAAGACGCCCAGGAGCGGAACCTCGGGCAGCGAGACCGCCGAGCTGCCGTCGTCGACGAGCAGGATCTCGTCGCAGGCCATGGCCAGCTCGTAGCCGCCGCCGGCGCACGCGCCGTTCACCGCGGCCAGGTACTTCTGCCGGCCGGCGCGGCTGGCGTCCTCGATCGAGATGCGCGTCTCGTTGGTGAACTTGCAGAAGTTCACCTTGAACGGGTGCGCCGAGGCCGCGAGCATGTGGATGTTGGCGCCGGCGCAGAACACCTTGTCCTGATCGCCGGAGACGACGACGACCTTGACCTCGGGGTGCTCGAAGCGCAGCCGCTGCACCGCGTCGGCGAGCTCGATGTCCACGGCCAGGTCGTAGCTGTTCAGCTTGAGCACGTAGCCCGGGCGCAGCGGGTGCGCCTCGTCGACCGACATGCTCAGGCGCGCGACCTCGCCCGAGATCGTGAGCTGCCAGTGCTTGTAACGATCTGGATGCGTGTCGAAGGAGAAGCGCGGCGTGGGCGTGCCGTGCTCGACGGGCGTGGCGTGGTCGTGGTGTCCGTTCGAGGCCTGGGCTGAAGCGGCTTCCATGAGCGGCATTCTGCGTTCCGGCCCGGGCGGGCGCAAGCAGTTTATTGCTTGACCGTGGTCGGCATGCACTGCACTTTAGTGCATATGTCGCTCCGACTGGATGCGCTCGGCGAGCGGGTGAGGCGGCGCCGCGAGGCGCTCAGCCTCACCCAGCGCGAGCTGGCGGCGCGCGCCGAGCTGTCCCTGCGCTTCCTCGCCCAGCTCGAGGCCGGGCAGGGCAACATCTCCCTCCTGCGCTTCGCGCAGCTGGCGCGCGCGCTGGGCGTACCGGCCGCCGAGCTGCTCGCCGAGGCCGAGGCGGTCGCGATCACGCGTACGGCGGCGTCCGCGGACACCGGGCTGGTAGTGGCGCTGGTTGGGCTGCGCGGCGCGGGCAAGAGCACCATCGGCAAGCGGCTGGCGCGCAAGCTGGGCGTGGCGCTCGTCGAGCTCGACGTGCACATCGAGAAGGCCGCCGGGCTGTCGCTGGCGCAGATCTTCGAGCTGCACGGCGAGGCCTACTACCGGCGCCTCGAGCGCGAGACGCTGCGCCGCGTGCTGGTCGAGACCCGCGCCGCAGTGATCGCGACGGGCGGCTCGATCGTCAACGATCGCGAGACCTGGCGGCTCCTGCGCGAGCGCGCCACCACGGTGTGGCTGCGCGCGCGCCCCGAGGACCACTGGAACCGCGTGGTCGAGCAGGGGGATCAGCGGCCCATGGCCGACAGCCCGCACGCGTTCGCCGAGCTGCGCGCGCTGCTGACCGCGCGCGAGCCGCTGTACGCGACGGCCGATCACACGGTCGACACGTCGGCGCTCGGCCTGGACGGCTCGGTCGGGAAGATCGCCGAGCTGGTCGCGCGCGCCTGAAGCGGAGCGAGGCTGCGGCGGCGTGGCGTGGCGTGGCGTGGCGCTACTTGCGCCGCAGCTGCTCGCGAAGGTTCTCGACCATGCCGGGGTCGGCCATCGCGGTCTGCTCGTCGAGCTCCCAGGCCTCGTCGGCCGCGTGGTCGCCTTCGTCCCGCCCGGCGAGCTCGAAGTCGTTCTGATCGGTGCGCCCGGTCTCCTCGCCCATCGGGCGCGGCGCGTCGTCGGCGACGCGGCGCATCTCGGCGAGGAACTCGGGCGGCGCCACGTTGGTGCGCGCCTCGACGAAGCGCGGCTGCGGCGGCGGCGGGCCGCCCACCGGCGGCGAGGCCGACGGACGCTGTGGCGAGCGCTTCGGCGCGGGCGCGGGCGCC
>JBKJOI010000034.1:0-4322 GCA_046595695.1 Haliangiales bacterium
CCGCAATGATGGGGATCCCGCCAGATCTGCAGCGCGGCGATGCCGTCGCGAGGCCAGACCGATCGAGGAGCACGAACGGTGATTTAGCGGCAGATCGGCTCGCCCGGCGGGCAGGGCTTGAACTTCAGCGGCGCGGCGGGTTTGTCGTTCTTGTCCGCAGCGTCGGCCTTGCGGCTGCGGCGCGAGCTGGAGCGGGGAGACGGCTTGGCCTTGGCGGCCGCAGCCTCGGGCGTGGCCTCGGCCTCGGGCGTGGGCGTGGGCGTGGGCGTGGGCGTGGGCGTGGGCGTCGGGCTCACAGCCAGGCTCGTCACCTGCGGCTCGGGCTTCGCGGCGGGGGCGGGAGCCGGAGCCGGTGCGGGCACCGCGGCGGCAACGGGATCGGCAGCAGCGGCCCTCGGTGCCTCCGCGGCCGCCACGCCCGGCCACAGCGGCGTCACCATCTGCATCCGCGCCGAGAGCTCGGCGTTCTGCTCGACCAGCGCTGACGATTCACGCGAGAGGCGGGCGAGCTCCGCGCGCAGCGCGAGCTCGCTCGCGAAGGCGCGCCGCTCGCCGACGAGCGCGCCGTTCAGCGCCTCGGCGCGCTCCTGGTTCTCGGTGCGCTCCAGGACGTGGGCCGCGCCGGCCGCGCCGGCCAGGAGCAGCACCAGCACGAGCGGCAGCGTGGTCCACAGGCGCGAACGCGTTCGCGGTGACGCGGCCGTGGCCGCCGACACCGCCGCGGCCGCGAGGATCTCGGCCTCGAAGCGGCGCCGCTCGGCCTGCATGAGCTCGGCCTCTTCGCTGGCCAGCTTGCGCACCTCGGCGACCCAGCGCTCCTGCTCCTGCTCCTGGTCCTCCTCGGCCTGCTGCCGCTGCCATAGCTGTTGCTGCTGGCGTTGCTGCTGCTGGAGCTGCTGCGCGTCTTCGTTCGCGCGCACGTCGCGCTCGGCCTCGAAGCGGCGCAGCGCGTTCATCGACGTGACCAGCGAATCGTCGTCCCGCCTCGCCGTGCTCAGTCGCATGTCCATGCCATCCTTCTGCTTGCTGAGTGCTAGCTCATCAACGTAGCCCCGACCGTTCACTGCCCATAGGCCAGAAATGACCTTTGTTTGGGATCAAAGTTATCGTCTGCGAGGCTTTGCTAGAGTAGGCCCAGCCTCTTGATTCCCGCCCTCGCGATCCCCGACAGCGCGCTGCGCCTGGTGGCGTCCTACTTCGACGCACCGACCGTCGCGCGTGCGCTCGAGTATGTGCGCGGCAACCGGGTCCACGTGGTCAAGCCGCCGCCCTGGCCGGTGGTCGCGCAGGTCCACGGCGACGCGGGCTACGTGGTGACCGTCGACTACAACGTCGCCGCCAACCACCTGCGCGGCGAGTGCTCGTGCCCGGTCGGGGTCGACTGCGAGCACGCGGCGGCTACTGCGCTCGTGGTGTTCGCGCGCGAGCGCGAGCTCGCCGCCCAGCGCGCCTGCGCCGCGCGGCAAGCCGTCGTCGGCGACTGGCTGGCCGACTTCGGCCGCCAGGAGGGTGCGCCGAGCGCGCCCGGCAAGCCTGCGGAGCGCGTGGTCGCGTACGTGATCGACGCACGCGACGGCGAGCTCGGGCTCACCGCGTACCAGTGCCCGCGGCTCAAGCAGGGCGGTCTGGGCAACGGCACGGTCATGGCGGTGATCGGTGACTCGCAGCGCCCGGCGCCCGGCTGGGTCGACGTCGAAGACCTGCGCCGCCTCGCCATGCTGCGCGCGGTCTCGCGCGCCGCGCCACACAGCACCAAGCTCCGCCTCGAGCGCATCCACGGCGAGCTGCTGCGCGATCTCGCCGAGAGCGGCCACCTGTTCTGGGAGAGCACTCGCACCAGGCCGCTCCGCTGCGGGCCGCCGGTGAGCGATGCGCTGCGCTGGCGGGCCGCCGCGGAGCCGGGGTCGTTTCGTCTCGGCCTGGCCGACGACTCGCCGCTCGTGATCGTGCCGGCGCGCGAGTGCCACTACATCGACCGCGCGGCGGCGACGATCGGTCCGCTCGACCTCGGCGTCCCGACCGAGCTGGTGCAGCGGCTGATGACCGGTCCGCCGGTGCCGGGGTCGATGCGCGCGACCGTCGAGCGCAGCCTCCGGCCGCTCATGACAAGGGCCGCGGGGCCGATGTGGAGCCACCGCGACCGCGAGCGCCCGGTGGCCGCGAACGACACCATCGGCAGCGCCGCCGACGCCGAGGCCGCTGCTGACGCCGCCGAGGCCGCCGACGCCGAACCGATGCGCCCGCGCCTGGTCGCGAGCCTCGAGGAGGACCCGCGCCGGCGCCACGTGGTGCACTTCGTCGCCGAGGCCGGCTACGGCGAGGACCGCTACCCGCTCGCCGAGTGGGACCCGCTGCGTCCGGTCGACCGCGACCTCATCGCCGAGGGCCGCTGCCATGCGCGCCTCGCCGGGCTGCTCGAGCGGCTGCCGCACGGCGCCAAGGCGGCCAGCAGCGTGGAGCTGCTCGCCGACGCGCGCTACGTCGCGCAGACCCTGGTGCCCGCGCTGCGCGCCGAGGGCTGGGACTGCGTGCTCGCCGAGGGCTTCCCGCACGACGCGCCGCTCGTCGACGTCGTGTGGGTCGAGCAGCTGCGCCCGCTCAGCGACGCGCACTCGTGGTTCGCGCTCGAGCTGGGCGTGACCGTCGCGGGCCGGACGGTGCCGCTCCTGCCCATCCTGCTGCGCGCCATTCGCGAGGGCCAGCTGGTCGTCGAGACCGGCGGCGAGGCCGCGTACGTCGGCTCGGGCTATAACCTGCGTCTGCCCGACGGCGAGCTGGTGCACGTGCCCGCCGAGCGCATGCAGAGGTGGCTGCGGCCGCTCGTCGAGCTCGAGCTCGCGGGCCTCGACAAGCGCGGCGAGCTGCTCGTGCCCGCGGTCGTGGCCGCGCAGATCGCGCGCGAGCGCCCCGCCGACTTCGCCGCCGCCGCGCACGACCTGGCCGCGGCCAGCGAGCGCCTCGAGTCGCTGCTCGAGCTCGCGCCGCGCGACGAGAGCGCGAGCTTCAACGGCACGCTGCGCTCGTACCAGCGGCTCGGCCTGGCCTGGCTGCACGTGCTGCACGACGCCGGCTACGGCGGCCTGCTCGCCGACGAGATGGGCCTGGGCAAGACCGTGCAGGTGCTCGCCTTCCTGGACCAGCTGCGCGAGGGGGGCCAGCTCACCGACGCCACGCCGGCGCTGATCGTCGCGCCCCGCAGCGTGGTCGGCAACTGGGAGCGCGAGGCCCAGCGCTTCACGTCCGCGCTGCGCCCGACGATCCACCTGGGCGAAGGACGCGCCCAGGACGCCGCGGCGCTGCGCCGCGGACCGCTCGTCATCACCTCGTACCAGACGCTGCTCCGCGATATCGAGCGGTTCCGCGAGCTGCCCTGGACGAGCGTCGTGTTCGACGAGTCGCAGGTGCTCAAGAACCC
The DNA here is from genome assembly GCA_046595695.1 of Haliangiales bacterium. GTDB lineage: Bacteria > Myxococcota_A > Polyangia > Haliangiales > SHYZ01 > JBKJOI01. The sequence continues at coordinate 3,416 of JBKJOI010000034.1, forward strand.
CGAGACCCAGCTGCGCAGCGCGGCCGGCTCGCTCACCGCGCGCAGCCGCTTCTGCATCACCGGCACGCCCATCGAGAACCACCTGGGCGAGCTGTGGTCGCAGATCGATCTGGCCATGCCCGGCGTGCTGGGCCGCCGCCGGGCGTTCGAGGCGTTCTTCCGCCGGCCCATCGAGAAGTTCGGCGCGGTGCCCCAGCTCGAGATCATGCGCCAGCGCATGCGGCCGTTCCTGCTGCGCCGCACCAAGGAGACCGTCGAGCTGGATCTGCCCGCCAAGACCGAGATCACCGAGACCATCGATCTCGACACCGCGCAGCGTGATCTTTACGAGAGCCTGCGCCTCAAGCTCGACGAGCGCGTCCACAAGGCGCTCGCCGCCGAGGGCATCGCCAGCTCGTCGATGGTGATCCTCGACGCGCTGCTCAAGCTGCGCCAGTGCTGCTGCGACCCGCGCCTGGTCAAGCTCGCCGAGGCGCGCAAGGTCACCAGCTCGGCGAAGCTCGAGCGGCTGATGGACATGCTGGTCGAGCTCGCCGACAGCGGGCGCAAGGCGCTGGTGTTCTCGCAGTTCACCTCGATGCTCGGGCTCATCGAGGAGGCATGCAAGCAGGCGGGCGTCTCGTCCGTGATGCTCACGGGTCAGACGCGCGACCGCGAGGAGGCGATCCGCCGCTTCCAGGACGGCGAGGCGAGCGTGTTCCTCATCAGCCTCAAGGCAGGCGGCGTGGGCCTGAACCTCACGCGCGCCGACACCGTGATCCACTACGATCCGTGGTGGAACCCGGCCGCCGAGGCCCAGGCCAGCGACCGCGCCCACCGCATCGGCCAGGACAAGCCGCTCATGGTCTACAAGCTGATCGCGCGCGGCACCGTCGAGGAGGCGATCGCCGTGCTCCAGGCCGACAAG
>JBKJOI010000220.1:0-15614 GCA_046595695.1 Haliangiales bacterium
CAAGGGGAAACAATCACCCAAGCGCCGAACGCGATATTGATGTACCGCGCGACTCGGCCCACATCGGCCAGCGCGATCACGGACGCCGTGACGATCAGAGCTCCGATCAGGTGATCGCTATGAGCGGCGAGTCCAGCGCTCGCGAGTGCACTCGGCGTGAACATGAGCCAGAAGCCAAGGGCCGCTGTCGCTACCAGGTTCCACGGCAGCTTGACGCCCCACACCATCGCGGCCGGGCCCGCGACGACAGGACGGACCGGACGAGACACCTCGGCGGCTTGCAGTGAGTCGCGACGCTTCGTGTCGCGAAACTGCGCCCAGGGTTGGCTACGCGCCATCCGTGCATCGCTCGTCGCGGCGAACAGTAGTTGCTGATGACGGCTCGGTTCCCAGAGCATGCTCCGCAGCACTGCAAGACCGGAACCCTACGACCGCCAAAGGACCTGACCCTCAGTCCCTGATTGTTGTGGCCGAGATTGGGCGCCGCTACGCATCCCCATGCGCATCGCTGCGCTCGGGTGAGCGGTTGATCGGGCGTTCCACGTTTGCGAGCGGACGCGGGGCCGACTGCCGATATCACGAGGGGAAGGACGACGGCATCTAGAGGAAATACGGATATGCGGGGTACATGTAGCCCGCGCCCCAGTACGGTTGGTAACCGTAGTGGCCGTAGAGGCCCTCGTAGTAACTGTCGTCCACGAGGTCGGGATCGTAGGCCGGCGCGTTCGAGACCTGGTCGCGCGTCTGGTCGACGCGAACCACATCCTCTTCGATCTTCTTGATCGCTTCGACGGGGATCAAGACCTTCGACTTGCCCATGCCGAGGAAACCACCGGACGCGACCCGCAGGAAGCGAACCTTGTTCTCCTGATCGTCGATAAAAAGCGCGTCGATCTTCCCAATCTCCTCACCGGCGGCATCGACGACCTTGCGACCACGGATGTCTTCGGCTTTGTCGCGCGTCGTCAGATCCGCCTCGTTCATCGTTCGTAGCGTGCGCTTCGCCCTCGTCCACGTTGCGGTTCCCATGGAAATTCTCCAGTTGAGGGGTTACGTCCGCGATGCTAGAGCTGCATCGTTCGAGCCAGCTGAGGCTGCGCGTTCCTGCGGTCGACGAGCTCACGCCCCAGCCGGACGGCGGACCCACAAACCGGCCGGGTTGCGGGCGCTGCGGTAGGCGCGGGACACGTCTGTCAGGCTCTCCGGGAAGTCTCCAGCGCGCCTCCAGCGCCCACGTTCGACGACGATGACGACCCGAGCGCGCGGCGCGAACCACGCGGCCAACGACACACATGGCATCGACGAGATGCCCTCGGGCACCGCGCATCTTCTGCGCACCCCGAGGCTTCGCCCGCACCGATTGCGCGCGGCGCGAGGTACCGGTCAGGCCGCGCCGCTCGCGCCGGGCCGTCCGCGGGAGGCGCGCGCGCGCGACGACGGTGGCGATCGTCGTCCTGGTCGCGATCGCGGCAATCTTCCTGCTCAGCGAGCACCGCGCCCATCCTCGTGTCGTGCCCGCTCATGCACCGCCACCACGCGCCGGCATCGCTGGTGCCGGTGGAGGAGTGGCGCCCATCATGCATCTAGAAGGGAACGTGCTTCCCAGGTTCGTCGTCACTGGATGGGAAGCTGGTCGCGGAGAACCTGGCCGGGAGGCCAAACGGCATGCAATGGCTCATCACAAACTGGCTCTGGTTGCTGATCGGCGTGGCGTTTTTCGCGTTGCACCTCTTCGGGCATCGCGGACACGGGGGCCACGGCGGGCACGGCGGTGGTCGTCGCCCACGGCGTACTGCTGAGGCCGGAACCGACAACCGGCCAGCGCCTGCGGTGAATCCGAGCGGCGGCGGTCACCAGCACTGACGCTGACATCGTGCCCGCCACGCGGGCGACAATCGAGAGGGGCACCGGCAATGTTGAATCTCAAGGTGGTGAGCTGGTCGTTGGGCATCCTTGCCGCGGTCAGCTTCGTGGTGTGTGTTCTGTACGGGTTGATCGTGCCGCCGAGTCTGCACATGGCAGGTGCCCTCGAGGCGGTTCTGCCAGCGTTCAAGTGGCTGACCGTAGGCGGATTCCTGCTGGGTCTGCTGGAGAGTTTTCTGTACGGCGTGTTTGCCGGGCTCGTGTTCGTGCCGGTTCACAACGCGCTCGCCCGCCGCTGGCCGGTGGACGCGAAGCACGTATGAGGCTCGGGGCCGCCCGACCCGCCTCAAGCGCCGATGAGCCCATCCGGCGCGTCCGGTAACTCGTTGACGTCGTCGTGCAAGCGTGGAAACGGCGCGGACAGCGCGTCGCCGAGTCGCGCGATCCCGTCGACGAGCCCACGCGTCGCGTCGCCGCGTCCGAAGGCCGCCGCCACCAGCGCAGCCACGTCCTGCCAGAGGGGCTCGCCGAGCCTCGCGTGGATACCCTCGTCACCCATCACGATGACCTGCCTTCGCGACGGGACGACGAAGAGCAGCACGCCGTTGTGCGCCTGGGTGCGCGCGACGCCGAGGCGGACGAAGGCGCGCCGTGCGGCCTTCCAGACGCTTCCGACGAAGAACGGTGCCACCGAGACGACGATCTCGGCCGACGTATGGCGCTCCGCGGCCTCGATGGTCGCCCGGACGCGCGCCGGATCGATCGATGGCCGATGTCTCGTGAGCCATGCCATGCGTCACCAACCTCCCCGGGCGCCGCCGCCGCCAGAGCGACCGCCGCCACCGCCAAAGCCGCCGCCGCCACCGCGTCCCCCGGAGGCGATGGTCCACAGGAGCAACAGCGCCATCCGCGGGTGCGTCACGAGCAGGATCAGCGCGCCGATCGCCGCCAGCGCTCCGAGCACCCACTGGAGCACCGAGAGCCCGCCGAGCGGTGACGGCGCGCCCGAACCAGGGTCGGTCCACGCATGGCCCTCGATCGCCGTGAGGATCGCGTCGACGCCCGCGGTGACGGCGCCGTCGCGATCGCCGGCGCGGATCTGCGGTGCCATCACCTCGCGAATGATGCGCGACGCGATCGCGTCCGGCACCTTGTCCTCGAGCCCGTAGCCGACCTCGATGTCGATCGCGCGGTCGTCGGCGAAGATGAACATCGCGAGGCCGTCGTCCGAGCCCTTGCGCCCGACCTCCCAGGCCGCGAAGGTGCGGACCGCCCAGTCGTCGAGCGGCGCCCCGTCGAGGGTCACGCCGATCCACACGACGACCTGGTGGCCGGTCGCGCGCTGGTACGTTTCGAGCCGTGTGTCGAGCGCGGCACGCGTCGCCGGCGTGAGAAAGCTCGCCTCGTCCTCGACCCAGCGCGTTGGCGACGGCGGCGTCGCTGCTCCTGCCGCGAGCGCGGCGAGTACGGCGATCGCACCGCCGAGCATCAGAACTTCACTTTCGGGACCTCGCTGGCGCCCGCCTGTGCCGCGAAGTACTCCTTCGCGCGGAATCGGTCGCCAAAGAGCCCACCGACGACCGAGGTCGGGAAGCTCGCGCGCGCGGTGTTGAAGTCGCGGGCCGATTCGTTGTAGCGCATTCGCTCGACGGCGATCCGGTTCTCGGTACCCTCGAGCTGCGCCTGCAGGTCTCGATAGTTCTGGGTCGCGGTCAACGTCGGGTATGCCTCTGCGACGACGAGCAGGCGGGAGAGCGACGCGCCGAGCTGATCCTGCGCCTGCTGGTACTTCTGGAAGTCCTCTGCGCGTCCGGTGACGTCGGCCGGCAGCTTCACTTGCCCGACGCGGCTACGCGCCTCGGTGACGGCGGTGATGGTGTCGCGCTCGAAGGCGGCCGCACCTTTCACCGTCTCGACCAGGTTCGGGATCAGGTCGGCCCGGCGCTGATAGGCGTTCTCGACCTGCGCCCACTGCGCCTGCGCGGCCTGGTCTCCCTTGACCAGTCCGTTGTAGGTCACGACGCAGGTTCCGCCGAAGACGACGAACAGCGCGGCGGCGATGATGGCGGCGATCTTTCCCTTGCTCATGATCACCATCCACTGCACGTCGCGCGCCGGCGCCCGACGAGCCGCGTGCCACGTCCCAGCGCGCTCCGGCAGGCGCCGATCCCGCACACGGCCAGCCACTGGCAACGGCCGCGTGGTAGCGGGCCGCTTGCCCGCTGCTGCGATCACCAGCATGGCGACCCCGCCGCCGGAGCTCGAACGCAGGATGACGAACTCGACCGGGCGCGCCGGGGCTGACCCGGTACGGTCGGCGCGGCGCGGCCTCGGTGAGGCGCGCGATGTGCATCAGGCGTGGGTCGGGCGCGGCGTCGCGATCGGGAGACGGCCGGCGGGGGGTTGGCGACGAGCCAATCGAGCCTCCGCACGCGCACCCGCGATGCCTCCGGTGATCGCACCCGCCAGGGCGAGCAGGTCGCCAACGAAGAACGCGAGCATGAGCCGCGGGTTGATCGCCGAGGCCAAGTCCGGGCTCGCCAGGTCGGCGGCGATCGCGGACATGAACCAGGCGCACCCGAGCACGGCGGCTGCCGCACAGGCGGTCGACCAGCTCATCACCCCCTGCAGGATGCCGTCGCGCCGGTCGGTCGAGCCCGATACCACGGTGGCCAGGTAGCCGCCGAGGGACGCGGCGATGACCCAGGCCACACCGCCAAAGAGTGCGAGCCCGGCGCTCACGCCCGCGAGCTTCTCCGCGGAGAGCGGCCCCATCGGCCACAGCCCGATTCCGCCGGCGAGCATGAGCAGCAGGCCGATCGCGACCAACTGGACGACCGCTCCGGCGAGCACCGCCCGCACGCTGATGCGAACGCGCCTCGTCGGCGTGGTTACCTCGTGTTCGTTCATGGTCATGACACGCTTCTTTCGGTTTCGATCGTGATCGGTTCGCCGCGGAGACGGGCTCGCACGGTTGCGTGCGCGGCGCTTCCTTCAAGGCTCGCGAGGACGCGCGCCGGCGTTCCCCAGTCGCTCCAGCCAGCGCCGACCATCGGCACGACCGCGAGGCGACCGGCGCGCTCGAGGACATCGCGGCTGAAGTCGGCGGCCGGCAGCCTGGTGTACACGGCGTCGAGGCCCGGCGCGGCCCCGAGGTGCGCAAACGATGCCGCGTGGCGCGGCAGGTGCGTCGCGGTGAGGTCCCAGAGCCCCGCCGCCGGCGCGGCGAGCAGGAACGTGTTCCAGAGTGCGCCGGCAGCGAGCAGCCGCCGGGCGTCGTCGAGCGCGGGCTTCTCGACAAAACCGCGCACCCGGCGAGCTCCGGCGGAGATCTCGTCACCTTGCACGATCCAGCCGTAGTCGGGATCGCGACCCTCGGGGCGAACGCCGAGCAGCGTGACCATCCCGGTCGACCGGCTCGTGATCTCGGCCAGCCGCACCGCGGCCACGAACGGTTCCTGGTGTGCAACGAAGTGGTCGCTCGGAAACAAGACGACGTGGCCGTCCGGGTCGCGCGCCCGGATCCAGGACAGCGCGTAAACGAGCGCTGTCGCGGTCCCGAGGTTCGCCGGCTGTGCGAGCACGGTGGCCTCGGGATAGGCCACGAGCTGCGGGCTCGCCCACCGCAGGTGCGCACCGGCGACGACGATGAGCGTCCGCCGCGGCGGGACCAGGCAAGCCACCCGTTGCAGCGTCAGCTGCAGCATCGACCGATCGCCCGTGATCGTGGCGAACTGCTTCGGGACCGGGCAGCCGTGCAGGGACTCCGTGAACTGCGCCAGCCGTGAGCCATCGCCTCCGGCAAGGACAATCGCCCAGGTCCGAGCTGTCTCGATCGCGTCGCGCATCGTCATCGGACGAACACGCAGCAAGCGACGCGCCAGGCCGTGCGACGGCGAAGGGGACGACCGGGCCCGCAGGATCTTCGCCGAGGCATACTACTCGGTGGTCGCGCTTCCCGCCGGGACACGTTCGAGGAGGGCTACCGGTCGCGCGATTCGATCGACCGTGACCCGCCGGGACACCCGTCCACGCAAGGCTTGCGCGCTGCCTCGACGCGCGCGCAAGCGTTGCCGGCATAGGGCGTGTGGGCGATCGACCGCCCACCGCCCGCGTCATCGGTGAGAGAGTCGCAACATGTGTTTTTCCGCCCCCGCCAGCTTCATCGCTGGGACCGTCCTGTCGGTGGTCGGCGTCGTGACGATGAGGATGACCACGCGGCGGGCGGAGATCCCGTTCGCGATGATCCCGCTGCTGTTCGGGCTCCAGCAACTCGTCGAGGGCACGATCTGGTTGTCCCTGCGGGCGGGGTCGTCATGGCCGAACCCGACGCTGACCCTCGTCTACTCCGTGTTCTCGCATGTCCTCTGGCCACTCTTCGTACCTTTCGCGGTGGCCCGGCTCGAGACCGTGCCCTGGCGCAAGAAGGCCCTCGCTCTCTGCCAGTTCGCCGGGGTGACGGTGGGGTTGTACCTGCTGTACTTCCTCCTCCGCTCCCCGGTCACGTCGCGAGTCTTCGGCGAGCACATGGTCTACGAGTCGCCGCACTTCTATGTCGTGTGGACCACCGTCCTGTATCTCGTTGCCGCGGTCGGCGGCGCGCTCCTGTCGAGCAGCAAGATCATTCGCGCCTTCGGCGCGCTGCTGCTGGTGACGTTCGTGGCGGCCTACGCGATCCACGCCGCCACGCTCATCTCCATGTGGTGCTTCTTCGCCGCGATCATCAGCGCCGTCGTCTACCTGTACTTCCGGCCTCAGCGGCGTCGCGCGATCATCACGCCGCCCGGTTGCAGCCGGTCCACGTAGAACGAAGGACCGGCAGCGTGATCCGGAAGCCGATCATCACGCACGCGACCAGGTCAGCAAAGCGCCGGACATGCGGAGGTCAGGATCCTCCGCAGCAACCGCCCTTCTTCGTCTGAGCCGGCGCCGGGACATCGCCATACCCGGCGGCGCGGATCGCCGCTCGCACGGTACTCGTGCTCACGCGGTCCTCGTCGAACCGCACCTCCGCGATGCCATCCGCGAGGGACACATTCACGGCGTCGACTCCAACGATCGCCGTCAGAGCGCGAGACACCTTGGACACGCACCCGCCGCAGGTCATGCCAGATACTGGGAGCTGTTCGGTCTTCATCGTAATCTCCTGGCCTCGCCGGATGCACTGACCGTGCCGGAGACGTTCAGGGGCGCGCGCGATGCTCGAGCTGTGGCAGAGCCGCCCGCCAAGACACTGCCAAACACAGGACTGAGCCTGGCATCGGGCGTGCATTCGGTGACTGGTAAGGGATGGCTCCATGAGCGACGAAGCTGGTGATCTGGTGGCTGGCGTTCGCGCATCGCTGAGCGCTTCGCAGTGCGTGCACGACGGGTCACAGACTGCACGGAGTGCACGACAAGCACTAGGCGCAGCCCGATGGCGGCATGGGTAGCATCGGCATGAGAGGTGGCAGCGCGAGATGAGAGTCGTCACAAAAGTGGATGTCTTCCGCAACCTGTTCAAGAGGAGTCTAGCGGTGCGAAATAAAATGATGATGTCGTTGGCGGTCGCGCTGTTGCTGAGCGCCTGTGGTAAGTCGAAGACGGAACAAGAGCAGCAGCCCGTGAGCAAGACGCCGCCGTCCGGCGCCATGTCGGGCGGCATGATGGCCGACGGCGGTATGCACGGATCCATGATGGGGGGCGACCAGCACCACGGACAGATGGGCGCGATGGCCGATATGTGCCCCATGCAGATCAAGGGCACCACCGCGAGCGCGGAAGACGTCGAGGGCGGCGCGGCAATCAAGTTCACAACCACCGGGGACGTCGCCGAGGTGCGCAGCCGCATCGTGAAGATGGCGGCGATGCACACCAGCATGCACAGCGGCGGCATGGGCGCCGGCATGGCTGGCGATGGCGGGATGGCGATGATGAAGGGCGAGATGATGGCCGCCACCGTGAAGGTCGATGATATCGAGGGAAGCGCTCGCGTCGTCTTCACGCCCACGGACGCCACCAAGCTGGACGCGCTACGCGCCGAGGTCCGCGATCACGCGACGACGATGATGGCCGCTGGCGACTGTCCGATGATGATGGGTGGCAAGGCGATGCCCTGATTCCTGACCATTGCCACGCCGTTGGCAGACTGCGAGCCATTGGAGGAACGGGCGCAGGGGAGCGCTGGGACGCTCGGGCGACACCGTTGGCGTGACGATCAACAAGGGCTGCACGTTCCGCTATCGCGCCACCAAGGTCGGCGCCGACGCCGCGCCGGCCTAGATCGCAGGCCGACGTGGGTTTCGCGATCGGCGTTGGGACCGACGTCGCGACGGAGAGCGCCGACGTCGTCCTGATGAAGAGCGAGCCGGCCGACGTCGAGCGATCGATCGTTCTGTCTCGCGCGACGCTGCGGAAGAGCACCAGATTCTGTGGTGGGCCGTCGGGTACAACGTCGTCGCGTTTCCCGGCCGCGGCAGGGCTCTTGTAACCGGTGGTGGTCAGTCCGGAGATCGTCGCGCTCGCGATGTCGGTGAGCTCACTGCTGGTGGCGATCAACGCTCTCCTGCTGAAGCCCACCCGCCTGGCCGACGCCCCTCGCGAGTGTCGGCGCCGATCGCGATCGTGCGACCGCCGGAGATTGGGCACCACCAGGCCGGTGAGCGCGAGCGCCTGCGCTCTGGTGCGGCGCAAATGCGCCGCGTGTCCGAAGTGGTTACAGTCGCCAGCTCGGGTGGCCGAGTGCCGTCCCGCAGCTCGCCCGCCGACGTGACGAGCTACGGTCGCCGGCACGCTGTCGACGCCTAGCTCGCGAGGCCGACGACGACGTAGACGAGGGAGGCGGCGAGGCCGAGCCACCAGGCCGCGTACAGCGCCCGCCTCCACAGCAGGGGCGCCTTGATCGCCGCGATCAGCGAGCGATGGCGGTCGAACGATCCCCAGCCATGGAGCGCGATTCCGCGGCTCGCCCCCAACGCGCAGCGAGGTGAGACACGCGGCACGGCGCTCGCAGTCGGCTCGAGTGATGACCGCAGCCGGACCCGCAGCCGGACCCGCCACCGGGCTCACCGCGAGCGAGGCGGCCGCTCGCCTCGCCGCCGATGGCACCAACGAGCTGCTGCGCGCTGAAGGGACGCCGCGCTGGCGCATCCTGGTACGGCAGCTCACAGGGGTGATGTCGGCGCTCCTCGCGGTCGCGGGTGCGGTGGCGCTGGTCATCGGCGAGACCGGCGACGCGATCGCGATCGCCGCGATCCTGGCGATCAACGCGACGGTTGGATTCGTGCAGGAACATCGTGCCGAGCGCGCGGTCCTGGCGCTCCGCGCGATGACCGCGCCGCACGCGCGCGTGATCCGCGATGGTCGTGCGGTCGAGGTCGTCGCGCGCGACGTCGTCGCCGGCGATGTCCTGGTGCTGGAGGCGGGCGACATCGTCGCCGCCGATGCCCGGCTCGACGAGGCGAACCGGCTCGGCACCAACGAGGCAGCGCTGACCGGCGAGAGTTTGCCCGTCGACAAGCAGGTTCACGAGGACGCGTCGGAAGCGCCGCTCGCCGAGCGGATCGGCCAGGTCTTCATGGGCACGGTCGTCGCCACCGGCACCGGACGGGCGACGGTGACGTCGACCGGGATGCGCACGGAGCTCGGCTCGATCGCCCACCTTCTCGGGCAGACCGAGTCGGAGGACACGCCGCTGACGCGGCAGCTCGCCGGCGTCGGCCGGTGGCTCGTGGTCGCGTGCGTCGCGATCGTCGTGGTGATCGCGCTGGTCGGCGTGGCCCAGGGACGCCCGTGGATCGAGGTGCTGCTGTCGTCGGTGTCACTGGCGGTGGCGGCGGTCCCGGAGGGCTTGACCGCGGTGGTGACGATCGCGCTGGCGATCGGCGTTCGCCGGATGGCGGCGCGGCACGTCCTGGTGCGCCGATTGTCCGCGGTCGAGACGCTCGGTTGTACGACGGTGATCTGCACCGACAAGACCGGGACGCTGACCACGGGCCGGATGGCGGTGCGCGAGGTGTGGGGCGACGACCACGGCGAGGTGCTGGCGGTCGCGGCGGCGTGCAGCGATGCCGAGCTCGGCGACACGCCCGAGACCGGCACCGGCGACCCCACCGAGCTGGCGATCCTCGCGGCGGCGCGGCTGCGAGGGATCGAGCGCGCCGCGATCGAGGCGGCGAACCCGAGACGTTCGTCGATCCCCTTCGATGCGGAACGCAAGCGGATGACGATCGTGCGCGCGGACGGGGTCGCCTACGTCAAGGGCGCGTTCGACGTCATCCTCCCCCTGTGCCGGAGCTCGCCCGCGGGCGCCGAGGCCAGCCATCACGACCTGGCCGGACGTGGTCTTCGCGTCCTGGCGGTCGCCACCGGCGTCGGCGACGGCGAGGACGCGCTCGAGCTGGTCGGCCTGATCGGCCTGGCCGACCCACCGCGCCCCGAGGCGATCGCGGCGATCGCCGAGGCGCGGCGCGCCGGGATCCGGATCGTGATGATCACCGGAGACCACCCGGTCACCGCGCGCGCGATCGCCGTGGAGCTCGGTCTGGTCGCGGACGGCGAGCCCATCGAGGAGAGCGTCCATGCCCGGGCCACTCCCGAGGACAAGCTGCGGATCGTCCGCGCCTGGAAGGAACGCGGGGAGGTGGTCGCGATGACCGGAGACGGCGTCAACGACGCGCCGGCGCTGCGAGCGGCGCACATCGGGATCGCGATGGGCAAGACCGGCACCGAGGTCACCCGCGAGGCGTCGTCGATGATCCTGGCAGATGACAACTTCGCGAGCATCGTCGCGGCGGTTCGCGAGGGTCGTGCGATCTACGACAACATCAAGAAGACCCTGGTCTACCTGCTGGCCGGCAACGCGGGAGAGCTGCTGGTCATGCTGGGCGCGGCGCTGCTGGGGCTGCCCCTGCCGCTCCTCGCGCTGCAGCTCCTGTGGATCAACCTGGTGACGGATGGCCTGCCGGCGCTCGCGCTGGTGATGGATCCGCCCGAGAGCGACACCCTCGCTCGGCCTCCGCGGCGGCCGGACGCGCCGCTGCTCGGCGGGCGCGAGTGGGCTCGGATCGGGATCACCGGTTTCCTGCAGGCAACGGTCACCCTTGCGACCTTCGCCTGGGTGCTGTCGCGCTCCGACCTCGACACCGCGCGCAACCTCGCCTTTTCGGTGCTCGTCTTCGGCGAGCTCTTCCGCGCCTTCGCCGCGCGCAGCGAGACCCGCGTGTTCTGGCAGACCGGCATCTTCGGCAACCTCAAGTTGCTCGGCGTCATCGGAGTCTCCGTGGTCTTGCAGCTCGGGCTCCACCACTTCCCTTGGACGCAGGAGCTGTTCGGCCTCGGACCGCTGTCGGCCAAGGAGTGCGGTGCGGCGCTGCTCATCGGGCTGGTGCCCGTGACCGTGCTCGAGCTCGCCAAGCTTGTTCGCGGTCGAGCGCAAGGCGTGCGCGGTCCCGCAAGGCTCGACACGGCACGACTGTTGCTGGAGGACGTCTCGCCATGATCGCCATCCCCGCTGTCTTGCTGGCCGTGGCAGCGGCGCCGCTCCATCTGGCCGAGCTGATCGCCGAGGTTGGCGAAGGTGCACCCAGCGTCGAGGTCGCCGAGGCTGACGAGCGGGGCGATCCCGCTCGGCCGAATGAGCGAGGACGCGAGTCCGAAGATGATCAGCTACAAGGTCGGCCAGACGCTCAACATCTTCGTGCGTCGGGACCTGACCAAGCGGATCGCGCGGTCGGCATGAACCACGTCGGGCTGGCGCCCCGGTGATGTTGAAGCCGCTGATCGTCGTGGTCGGCCTCGTGTCAGGCGCTGTGGTCGCTGCGTCGCAACGGTGCTACCGAACGACGCATCGGAGCCGGGGACAAGAGCGGGTGAGCGGCGCATGACGGTCTTCCACGCCTACGCTCTCGGAGCGGGGCGATGAAGCCGCCGGAGAGGGCTCAGAGCACGAGGCGCAAGCTCTTCGCGCTGTCGCTCTCGATCGCCCTGGCAATGTCCGGGGTCGGGATCATCCTCCCGGTGGTGCCTTCCCACATCGAGCGCCTGGGGCTCGCCGACGCATCGACCGCGCAGGTGGCGCTGCACGTCAGCTTGCTCGCGGCCAGTTACGCGTTCATGCAGCTGCTCTTTGCACCCCTCTGGGGTCGCCTTTCGGATTCGCTCGGCAGGCGGCCACTCCTGGCGATCGGTCTCATCGGATTCGCAGCGGGCCAGGCAACGTGCGGCGTGGTGTCGTCGCTCTGGGCGTTGTATGCGGTCCGTCTGGGAACGGGCCTGTTCTCGGCGGCGATCCTCCCCGCCGCCTTTGCGTTCGTGGCCGACACCACGAGCGACGAGGATCGAACGCGAGGCATGGCGCAGCTGAGCGCGGCGGCCGGCATCGGCTTCGTCATCGGCCCGGCCATCGGTGGGCTCCTCGGCGGCATCGACGTCCACGCCAGCGGGCTGCCCGTCGCCAGCTTCTCGTTGCCCTTCTTCGCGGCTGCGGCTTGCGCGCTGCTGGCCCTCCTCACGTTGCGCTGGCTCGAGGAGCCGGTGGTCCCGGCGGTCGCGGAACGACCCGCTGCGGTCGGTTGGCTCGACCTCGCCCGTCAGATCGGGCTGCCCTTGGCGGTGGCGATGGTCGGGCAGGTTGCCATCGCGCTCTTCGAGACCACGTTCGCCCTTCACGCCCGCACGGACCTCGGAATGGGCCTCGTCGAGATCGGCGTGGTGTTCATGGTGTGCGGCCTGATGATGCTGGTCGTCCAGCTCGGCGCGGTTGCGCCGCTCGCACGACGGTGGGGAGAAGCGCGTCTCGCCTCGGCGGCCCTCGCCCTCATGGGGCTGAGCCTCGCGTTGCTAGCCGTGGCGGAGGGCAGCGCCAGCGTCTTCACGCTGGTCGCCCTGTACGCGATCGGTATGGGACTTCTCACGCCGGCCGTCTCGGCCCTTGTCTCCCGGCGAGGCGGCACGCACGCGGGCGCGGCACTGGGACTCGAGAGCGGGGCCAAGAGCCTGGGCCAGATTGCGGGTCCTGTGCTCGGCGGTGTTCTCTTCGGCGCTTCCGTGGCCGTTCCCTTCTGGCTCGCCAGCGCTTTGCTCCTCGGCCTCGCGCCGATCTTCGCCTGGCGGGCTGCTCCCCCGGCCGTCCTCGCGATGGAGAGCGCACCATGAGCGCGAACCGATCACCTCCCCAGCCCTACGGCACGTTTCATGCTTCCCGATTGATCGACAGAAAGCGAGCGATCGATGATGGGCGCATGGTGGTGGTTATGGATGGTTTTCATCTTCCTGTTTCTCGTTCCACCTCTTGGATATGGGTGGGGCTATCGCAGTTGGGGGGCGCCGTACCCGAGATACATCCAACGACGCCGGGCAGTTGCCACGGGCGATTCGGCGAGCTTCAACCACCAGGCTTGGGGCTTTGGTGGCGATTTCGTCTGGATGGTGATGATCATCGGCGTGCTGTGGGGTTCCGCGCTTTGGTGGCACTGAGCGATCACGTCACACCGACTCGCCACACCGTGGCGGATGGACGCCAGTTGAAAAGCAGGCAAGGCTCTCGAGAGAGCCATGGTCAACGGGGCAGGCTCTTCGGCGTCTCGGTGGCCGTCGCGCGGCTCTTCGCCTGCAGGCTCCCTTGACCCTCGGCGGCAGGGAGAGCACACGATGATCAAGCGGGCGCGCAACAAGGCATGTGGACGAAGGAGGCACGATGAAAACGAGTGTTATTGAAGTGCATGACATGCTCTCGGTATGGAGTGCGGATGAAGTCGAGAAGCGGGTTGGCGAAGTGCCGGGTGTCGAAAGCGCCACGGTGAATCACGCTGCGGGAACCGCCACCGTGCGCTACGACGAAACCCGACTCGATGTCACTGATATCAAGTCGGCCGTGCGCCAACGCGGGTATGAGCCCGCCGCGCCCGCCGCCGCTCCAGCGGGCGAAGGGCACGAAGGCCATGCAGCACCGGGCGCGCCGCCCGCAACGCCTGCACCCGCTTCACCGAAACCACCTTCGGCCGCCGCTGCGGTCGCGCCCGCGGCTGAAGACAAACCGCAAGGCAAGCCGGGTGACAAGCCGGGTGACAAGCCGAATGACGCAACAACATCCAAGTAGGAGACGATCATGACGATAGCGAATGCTTCACAAGAAGCCGCCGGTGGATTGCCCCACGCCTTGAGAACTGCTCAGGACGCGATCCATCTGCCGGAAGTTCAAGAAATGCTTCGCAGGCTGTCTGAATACAACCTCGGCGTTTGCATGCCGCACATGCATGACGAGCGCACTGGTGGGTTCCAGCCGCTTGCGGATGAACTCATCCAGGTGGAATCCGGTCTGGCGGTGTCCTTCCGGCCGGCAGAAGAAGTTGCGGGGCAAGCAGATCGCTTTTTCCCCGTGGGATGGTTCTGGCGCGCCGGTGCGTCGACACCGACGGCAGTGTGCGAAATGGCAGGAACCGGCGATACACCGCGCGACGACAAGAAACACAAGATGTGAGCGGAGCCCGCGGCGCGGTGCTTCATCTTCCCCGGCGGCCCTGCTGTAGATCGTAAGGAAGCGCGATGAAAACGAGCGTTATCGAAGTGCACGACATGCTGTCGGTGTTGAGCGTGGATGAAGTCGAAAGGCGGGTCGGCGAGGTGCCGGGTGTCGCAAGCGTCACGGTGAATTTCGCCGCGGGAAGCGCCACCGTGCGCTACGACGAAACCCGACTCGAGGTCGCCGACATCAAGCCGGCCGTGCGCCAACGCGCGTATGAGCCCTCCGCATCCCCGGCCGCCGCTCCGGCGGGCGATGGGCACGAAGGCCACGCAGCACCGGGCGCGCCGCCCGCGACTCCCGCACCCCCTGTACCGAAACCCTCCCCGGCCACGCCGGCCGCCGTTCCTGCGCCCGCGGCTGCGCCGGTGCCGGGCGCTACGCCTGCCGCGGCTCCCAAGCCTGACGCTGCGCCATCGTCGCCCGCCCCCGCCGCTCACAAGGGGCACGCGGCGCCCGACGGGAAGCCGGCCAAGTCGGCGGAGATGGCGCATGAGATGGGTCATGGCGGGGGCAAAGAGTTGCCGGCCATGGTGCGCGACATGCGCAACCGATTCTGGATCTGCCTTGCGTTCACCGTGCCGATCTTCGTCTACGCGCCCATGGGGGGTCTGTTCGCGCCGCCCGCGCCGCCATTTGGCCTGGCGCTCAACCTTTGGCTGTTCTTCTTCGCCAGTGCCGCCGTCCTCTATCCGAGTTGGCCCTTCTTCGTCGCCGCCTGGCGCGCGCTCAGGAACGGCAAGCTCAACATGGCGGTGCTGGTTGTGCTGTCGGTGGGCACGGGGTACGTGTTCAGCGTCGGCGCCACGTTCTTCTTCGAGAGCGATCAGTTCTTTGAAGCCGTCGCCGTGCTGCTGGTCTTCATCTTGCTCGGCCACTGGCTGGAGATGCGCGCCCGCGCCGGCGCCTCGACGGCGATCACGGCGCTGATGGACCTTGCGCCGCCGAAGGCCAACGTCATTCGCGAGGGCGCCGAGGTGGAGGTGCCGACCGCTGAAGTGGCGGCAGGGGACATCGTGGTGATCCGGCCGGGCAACAAGATCCCGGACGACGGCACGGTGGAGCAAGGTGAATCGCTGGTTGACGAGTCCATGCTGACCGGCGAGTCGATGCCGGTCCAGAAGGGCCCTGGCGCCACGGTGATCGGCGCGACGATCAACACCAGCGGCAGCTTTCGCTACAAGGCCACCAAGGTCGGCGCCGACACCGCGCTGGCGCAGATCGTGAAACTGGTGCAGGAGGCGCAGAACTC
>JBKJOI010000267.1:0-7367 GCA_046595695.1 Haliangiales bacterium
GACGACGGCGCCCCGGACCCGGGCTCCGGCTCGGACATCGACGCCGCCACGCCGGCACCCGGCGAGCCCGACGCCGCGCCGCAGCTGGCGCGCTGCGAAGGCCTGTCCGCGCCGCCCGCGGCCGATCAGATGCTGACGCTCACGCACGGCGGCGTCGAGCGCAGCTTCAGCCTGCACGTCCCGGCGTCGTACGACCCGACGGCGCGCACGCCGCTGGTGTTCGACCTCCACGGGCTGACCTCGAACGCGTGGCAGGAGGACTTCCTGTCGCGCGCCAAGGCCAAGAGCGACGCGGCCGGCTTCATCGTGGTGCAGCCGCAGGGGCTGCAGAACAGCTGGAATGCCGGCAGCTGCTGCGGCCAGGCCGCGCAGATGAACGTCGACGACGTCGGCTTCGTCGGCGCCATGCTCGACGTCCTCGAGGACGAGCTCTGCATCGACTCACGGCGCGTCTTCGCGATGGGCATGTCGAACGGCGGATTCATGTCGCACCGGCTCGCCTGCGAGCTCTCGGATCGGATCGCCGCGGTCGCGTCGATCGCCGGCCGGCTCGCCTTCGAGGCCTGCGCGCCGCCGCGCCCGGTGCCGGTCCTGCAGATCCACGGCACCGGCGACTCGATCGTGGCGTACGCCGCCTCGAACGCCGGCGTCGGCGTGGTCGACATGGTCGGCACCTGGGCCGAGCGCGACGGCTGCGCCGCCACGCCCACGCAGCTGTCGCAGACCGGCGACGCCACCTGTCAGGAGTGGGCGGGCTGCGACGGCGGCGCCGAGGTGATCCTCTGCACCATCGCCGAGGGCGGCCACAACTGGCCGGGCGGCCCGGCCATCCCCGGCCTGGGCCATACGTCGACCGACCTCGACGCGACCGACTACGCCTGGGAGTTCTTCCAGCGCCACCCGCGGCCGTAGGCCGGCCGGCGTCAGCGCGTCGCGACCAGGCCGACCAGCAGCACGAGCTCGACCAGCGCGAGCACCGGCAGGATCAGCAGCGAGCCCGCCGCGGGCAACGAGGCCGCCTGGGCCACGCGGCCGTCGGCACCGATGCGCGGCCGACCGGGCAGCGCGTCGAGCAGGCGCGCCCGCGCGGGTCGCGCGGGGTCGTAGACGAGCGGTTCCTCGCGCTCGTCCTCGAGCAGCTCGGGCGTATGCAGCCGGGCGACCACGCGGTGGTGGTGCCCGCTCTCGTCCGCGAAGTCGAAGGTGAGCTTGATGACCCGCCGCCGGTTGACGCGGACGTTGGTCTCCTCGCGACGAACGAGCTTGCCCCACGCCAGCCGACCGTGGACCAGCAGGCGAGCGTCGAGCACGCCGCGCCGCCACCTCATCACCGCGAAGACGGCGATCGACAGGATCCACGGGCAGAAGATGAAGAACACGAGCGGCCCGAAGGGTGCGCGGCGCATGCCCGCGATGCGCACACGCTCGGGACGATCCACCGGGATCTCGACGACCACCTCGTCACCGCGGCGCACGTCGCGATCCGTGGTGTACGAGGTCCCGACGATCGGCGGCGTGTGGCCGGGCACCTCGAACTCGACGCGCTGGATGCGCCGTCGGTTCTCCTTCATGGAGGTCTCCTCGACACCGGTGACCACGCCGCTCCGCTCCTCGATCGCGCCGCGGCCGAGGATGTCGTCGAGATCCGCGCAGCGCACGAAGCCCGCCGCCATGCCCAGGACGAGCACGCTGGTCATCCACAATGCCTGCGTGAACGCGCCGCCGAAGCCTAGGCGCGTGCGCAGGCCCCTCGGCAGCGCGCGGGGCGCCGGCCGCGCAGCCGGCGCGGCCCGATCGCGATACGGATCCTGCGCGCCGGCCATGCCTACGGCCGCGGCCCGACCTTCGCGCAGCGCGACGCGATCGTCCGCAGTACGTTCCACCACATGACTTGCCCTGGCGTGATGAGCGGCTTGCCCGTGGTCATCAGGCAGGCGCTCAGATCGCGCTCGGGATCCGCCCACGCGACCACGTTGGTGAAGCCGACGTGGCCGAACGCGCGCGGCGTGCCCGGGCCGTAGAGGGACAGCCAGCGGCCGCCCAGCATGAAGCCGGTGCCGTAGCGGACCGGGAAGCCGAGGAAGGAGTCGATCTCGAGCCAGCTGGTCTCGGCGACCGCGCGCTGCACGGTGCGCCGCTCGAACACGCGCACGCCGTCCAGCTCGCCGCCGCACAGCAGCATCTCGAAGAAGCGCGAGCCCTCCTCGGCGGTGCAGACCAGGTTGCCCGAGGGGATGATCGCGGTGAGGAAGCGCGGGTCGTTGGAGATCTCGACCGCCTCGCGCACGTTGACGCCGAAGCAGCGCTGCACCAGCGTGCTCACCGGCGGCAGCGGCGCCGCGCCGGTGAAGGCGTTCACGGCCACGAGCGGCGCCTGCTCGGGCGGCACGCCGAAGCCGAAGCTGGGCATGCCCATCGGCTTCGCCACGTTCTCCTCGAGGAAGACGCGGATGTCGCTTCCGGTCAGGCGGCGCACCAACTCGTCGACGATGAAGCCGCCGGTGAGCGCGTGGTAGGCGAGCTGCCGGCCCGGCACCGAGAGCGGCCGCTGCTCGCACAGCAGGCGGATCACGCGCTCGCGGTCGGCGAGCAAGTCGAGGTTCATCGCCACGTTGCTCAGCATGGGCAGCCCGGCGCGGTGGGCCAGGATCTGGCGCAGGGTGACCTCCTGCTTCCCGTTCGCGCCGAACTCGGGGAAGTACTCGGCGATCGGATCGTCCAGGTGCAGGAGCCGGCGGTCCTCGAGCAGGTGCGCGAGCATCGCGGTCACCGCCTTGGCGGCCGAGAACAGGTTGAACAGCGAGTCGTAGCGGATCGGCACCTTGGGTGCGTCGCGCCGGTCGTCGGGCGAGTTGCCCGACAGGTGCCCGAGCGCGCGCTCGAGCACAATGTGGCCGCGCCGGCGCACGCACAGCCCGATGGAGGGGTGCATGCCGGTGCCGTAGAGCCACTTGACCGAGGTCCAGATGGCCTCGACGTCGTCGCGGCTCAGCCCGGCGTGACGCGGATCGACCTCGGCGGCGACGTTCTTGCTCTCGACCTCCTCGGCGGGGAAACGGCGGCAGTGCGACGGTAGCAACTTCACGGGTGACAGCATGCCAGCGATAGCGCGATCTTTGAAGTTCGTCGGACCGGAGCGCGCGCTGAGCGTGAGCTTCACGGTGGTCGCGGCACGGTTTGCAGAAACCGACACGAAGCACGCGTGACGCACGCCGGGCATCGGTGATATCTTCGGCCCCAAGACCGTGGATCCGACTGACGTCTCGCGACCAGGTTATTTCCACAAGGTAGTGGACTGCCAGTGGGCGTGTCCCGCTCACACCAATGTGCCCGAGTACATCCGGTTGATCGCCCAGGGGCGGTACACCGACGCGTACATGGTCAACCGGGATTCGAACGTCTTCCCGGGCATCCTCGGTCGGACCTGCGACCGTCCGTGCGAGCCAGCCTGTCGGCGCACGCGCGTCGACGGCAAGCCGGTGGCTATCTGCCGGCTCAAGCGGGTCGCCGCGGATCTGCGCGACGACATTAGTGACCGTCTGCCCAAGATCCCGAGCAAGAAGAACGGCAAGCGCATCGCCTGCATCGGCGCCGGCCCGGCCTCGCTCACGGTCGCGAACGATCTCATGCCGCTCGGCTACGAGGTCGTGATCTTCGAGAAGCAGGCGCGGCCGGGCGGGCTCATGCGCTCGAACATCCCGGCGTTCCGGCTACCCCAGGGCGTGCTCGACGACGAGATCGACATGATCCTGAACATGGGCGTCGACATCCGCTACAACTCGCCGGTCGCGAGCATGAAGGAGCTGCTCGCCGCCGGCTTCGACGCGGTGTTCGTGGGCACCGGCGCGCCACGCGGCAAGGAGCTCGACCTGCCCGGCCGCCAGGAGGCCGCCGCCAACGTGCACATCGGCATCGAGTGGCTCACCTCGATCGCCTTCGGCCACATCACCTCGGTCGGCGAGAAGGTGCTCGTGATCGGCGTGGGCAACACGGCCATGGACTGCTGCCGCTCGTCTTTGCGCCTGGGCGGCAAGGAGATCAAGGTGATGGCCCGGCGGCCGCGCCAGTTCTTCAAGGCCTCGCCGTGGGAGCTCGAGGACGCCGAGGAGGAGCACGTCCAGATCCTCATCAACTACGCGCCCAAGACGTTCCGGGTCGAGAACGGCCGCCTCACCGGCATGGAGTTCGAGAAGCTCGAGTGGAGCGAGGACGCCAAGGGCAAGCAGAGCTCGCGCGTGATCGATACCGTGTTCCTGCCCGCGAGCGACGTCGTGCTCGCCATCGGCCAGGAGAACGCGTTCCCATGGGTCGAGCGCGACATCGGCATCGACTTCGACAAGTGGGAAGTACCCACCGTGGACAAGCAGACGCTCGAGTCGACGCGTCCGGGCGTCTTCTTCGGCGGCGACGCCGCGTTCGGCCCGCAGAACATCATCTGGGCGGTCGCGCACGGCCACGCGGCCGCGATCTCGATCGACAAGTACTGCCACAAGCAGGCGATCGCCGAGCGGCCGCCCGAGGCGATGGAGCTCATCTCGCAGAAGATGGGCCACAACCAGTGGAGCTACTCGAACGACTTCAACCCGGTCAAGCGCGCCAAGATGGATCACGTCGAGCTGGGCAAGCGGCTCGCGCGCATCGACGTCGAGGTCGAGAAGGGCTTCAACCCCGAGCAGACCATGCAGGAGGTCGAGCGCTGCCTCAACTGCGACATGCAGACGGTCTTCGACGCGCCGCGCTGCATCGAGTGCGACGCCTGCATCGACGTCTGCCCACTCTCGTGCCTCACCATCGCGCGTGACGCGCCCGAGCCGCAGCTGCGCCAGCGGCTGAGCGTCCCGGCGCTGAACTCGTCGCAAGAGCTGTACGCATCGGCGCCGTTGCCGCAGAGCGGCCGCCTGATGCTCAAGGACGAAGACCTCTGCGTGCACTGCGGGCTGTGCGCCGAGCGCTGCCCGACCGCCGCGTGGGACATGCAGAAGTTCGAGCTGCTGCTCCCCTACGCAGGAAAGCCGGCATGCCCGTCAAGCGACCCGACCAAATCAACGACTTCGCGCTGAAGCTGGCCAACGTCAACGGCACCGGCTCGGCAAGCGCCAACGGCCTGCTCATGCAGGCCATCTTCCGCATGGGCATCCCGGTGTCGGGGAAGAACCTCTTCCCTTCGAACATCCAGGGCCTGCCCACGTGGTACGAGATCCGGGTCAACGCCGACGGGCACATCGCGCGCACGCCCGAGTTCGACATCTTCGTGGCCATGAACGCCGAGACCTACGCGGCGGACATCCGCGAGGTGCAGACCGGCGGCTGGGTGATCTACGACTCGACCTGGCCGCTCGACAAGGCGCTCGAGCGCCCCGACGTGACCCTCTACGGCGTCCCATACGCCAAGATGTGCGGCGAGCTCTTCCGCGACTCGCGCGAGCGCATCCTGATGAAGAACATCGCGTACGTCGGCACGCTGGCGGCGCTGCTCGAGCTCGACCTCGAGATCGTGGCCCAGCTGCTCACCGAGAAGTTCAAGGGCAAGCCGGCGCTGCGCGCCTCGAACGACAGCGCCTTCAAGCTCGGCTACGACTACGCGATCAAGAACTTCGCGCACCCCCTCCCGCTGCGCCTGCAGAAGATGGCCACCGCGGGTGACTCCATCCTCATCGACGGCAACACCGCGACCGCGCTCGGCTGCGTCTACGCCGGCGCGACCGTGGCCGCCTGGTACCCCATCACGCCGTCCACGTCGGTGATGGATGCGTTCGCGTCCTTCTGCAAGAAGTTCCGCAAGGACAAGGAGACCGGCAAGAACAAGTTCTGCATCGTGCAGGCCGAGGACGAGCTCGCCGCGGTCGGCATGGTGATCGGCGCCAACTGGGCGGGCGCGCGCGCGTTCACCTCGACCTCGGGCCCGGGCATCTCGCTCATGAGCGAGCTCATCGGGCTCGCCTACTACGCCGAGATCCCGACCGTGATCGTCGACGTGCAGCGCACCGGCCCGTCGACCGGCATGCCCACGCGCACCCAGCAGGGCGACATCCTGCTGTGCGCGTATGCCTCGCACGGCGACACCAAGCACGTGCTGCTGTTCCCCGCCAACCCCGAGGAGTGCTTCTACTTCGCGGTCAAGGCGTTCGACCTGGCCGAGCACTTCCAGACCCCGGTGTTCCTGCTCTCGGATCTCGACATCGGCATGAACGACTGGGTGTGCAAGCGCTTCAAGTGGGACGACGCCTACCAGCCCGACCGCGGCAAGGTGCTGACCGCCGAGCAGCTCGAGGCGATGCCCAAGTTCTTCCGCTACCACCCCGAAGACGCCGACGGCGTGGCCGCGCGCACCCTGCCCGGCGTGCACTCGAAGGGCGCGTTCTTCACGCGCGGCTCGGGGCACAACAAGCTGGGCGGCTACACCGAGACGCCCGCTGAGTACCAGGAGGTCGTCGACCGGCTGGCGCGCAAGCTGCGCCGCGCCGGCGAGGCCGTGCCCGCGCCCATCATCGAGAAGCAGCCGGGCGCCAGCTTCGGCGTGATCACCATCGGCGGCTGCGACGCGGCGGTGCGCGAGGCGCTGGTCGGCCTGGGCGCGCGCGGCCTGGTCGGCGACTTCATGCGCATCCGCGGCTTCCCGTTCGGCGAGGCGGTCGAGAAGTACATCGCCGCGCACGAGCGCGTGTTCGTGATCGAGCAGAACCGCGACGGCCAGCTGCGTACGCTGCTGGGCGCCGAGCTCGACCTCGACGCGCGCAAGCTGCGCTCGGTCCTGTTCTACGGCGGCTTCCCGCTGTCGGCGAAGCACGTGGTCACGGCCATCGCGGCCCAGCTCGAGAAGGAGAAGGCGGCATGACCTCGATCAAGAAGCCGGCGATCGCGCACCCCAGCCTGGCCAAGAACGAGCTCGGGCTGACCGTGCGCGACTACGAAGGCTCCATGTCCACGCTGTGCGCGGGCTGCGGCCACGACTCGGTGACCGCGGCGATCGTGCGCGCGTTCTTCGAGCTGTCGATCGCGCCGCACTCCGTCGCCAAGATGAGCGGCATCGGCTGCTCGTCCAAGACGCCGACCTACTTCGTGAGCGGCGCACACGGCTTCAACTCGTGCCACGGGCGCATGCCCGCGATCGCGACCGGTGCCAACGCCGCCAACCACGAGCTCACCTACATCGGGATCTCGGGCGACGGCGACTCGCTGTCGATCGGGCTCGGCCAGCTCTGCCACGCGCTGCGGCGCAACCTGAAGATGCTGTACGTGATCGAGAACAACGGCGTCTACGGCCTCACCAAGGGGCAGTTCTCGGCGTCCTCCGACGTGGCCTCCAAGAGCAAGAAGGGCGAGGCGAACAAGCAGCGCCCCATCGATCCGGCGGCGCTCGCGCTCAC
>JBKJOI010000309.1:0-5962 GCA_046595695.1 Haliangiales bacterium
CGTTGTCGCCCGACCGGGTGGCGAGCATCTCGCGGCGGGTCTCGGCGACGCCGACGCGGTAGGGCGAGGCCGAGATGTTGGCGACCAGTTCGGCTCCCGAGTACGCGCGACGGCGCATCGGCCCGTCGGGTGACCAGGCGTCCTCGCAGACCTCGACCGCGAGCACGCCCCAGTCGAAGCGGAAGATGAGGTCGCCGAACGGGATGCCGCCGTCGAGCTCGGCGCGCATGCCCGGCTCGCCGCGCGAGAAGGTGCGCGCCTCGTAGAAGACGTTGTAGGTGGGCAGCTGCTCCTTGGGCACGACGCCGAGCACGCGCCCGCGGTGCACGACCGCGGCGGCGTTGTAGCGGTGCGCCTCGTGCGCGACGGTCAGCCCGATCACGAACACGGTGGCCAGCCCGTGCGTCGCGTGCGCGAAGCGCTCGAGCTCGACGCGCTGCGCGCTCACGAAGCCCTGCCACTGCACCAGGTCCTCGGGCGGGTAGCCGCCGATGAGCTGCTCCTGGAAGACCGCCAGCGTCACGGGCCCGGGCGAACCGCCCGCGCTGGCGTCGCCCATCTGCAAGGCAAAGGCGAGCGCGCGGTCGACGTTCGAGCGCACCGCTCCGACGGTGGTGTTGACGTTGGCGACGGCGACTTTGACCAGCCTCATTAGCCCTCTTCGGTCTGCAGTTGCGCCTGCTCGATGCAGGTCTCGATGCGCGACGCGAGCGCGTTGGAGACCACGAGCGGCCACGCCTGCTCGCGCGCGACCTCGAGCTTGCGCAGGTGCGCGGGTAGCCCGGCGATCTGCGCGGCGGCGCGCGCGCGTACTGCCGCGGCGGGCTCGCGCGCCGTGCCCACCGGGCCGCGCTCGCGCCAGAGCGGCTCGAGCAGCGCGCGCCCGCCCGAGGGCGGCGACTCCTCGGCGGTGGCGACGAGATCGTGGTCGGAGAAGCGGTACGCCTGCAGCTTGCCGGGCAGCGTGGCCTTGCCGCTGCCGCGCGCGAGCTTCATGGTGATGCGGCCGTAGCCGTTCACGATGACCTTGGCGACCGCGCCCACGCCGGTCGAGGCGTCGGGCACGCAGGTGATGTTCTCGCCCACGCCGAAGCCGTCGGCGCCGGCGCTGGCCAGCTCGGCGACGCGGTGCTCGTCGAGCCCGTCGGAGACGAAGATCTTGGCCTGCCTGGCGCCCAGCGAGTCGAGCTGCGCGCGCGCCTGCTTGACCGTGGCGGGCGTGACGTTCGAGTCGAGGCGGATGCCGGTGAGCTTGCCCTCGGTGGCGAGGACCGCGTTCTTGATGCCGCGCGTGGTGTCGTAGGTGTCGACCAGCAGCGTCGACGCGTCGGGGAAGGCGCGTGCGAACTCGGCGAACGCGGCGCGCTCGCTGACGTCGGTGGCGACGCCCGGCCGCTCCGCCGCCTGGACCATGAAGTGGTCCATGGTGCCCTGCGCGGGCACGCCCCAGCGCTGCGAGGCGCGCACGTTCGAGGTCGCGGTGCAGCCGGCGATCCACGCGGCGTACGAGGCGTCGACGGCCTCGTCGGGGTGGGTGCGGCGCTGGCCGAACTCGAGCACCGGCTTGCCGGCGGCTGCGATCACGATGCGCGCGGCCTTGGAGGCGACCATCGAGGCGTGGTTGATCGACGACAGCCAGGGCGTCTCGACCAGCTTGGCCTCGAGCATGCCGGTGACGATCTGCAGGAGCGGCGTGTAGAGCTGCACACGCGTGCCCAGGATCGTGAACGGCTCGCCGGTCTCGCGCAGGCCGGGGCCGGCGAACGCCAGCGTGCCCTCGGGCAGGCCGTCGATGTCGCCGCGGAAGCCGTCGAAGTCCTGCAGCTTGCGCAGCAGCGCCGGGCGCGCCGCGATCGCCGGGCCGAGCAGCGGGTGCCCCGATAGCGTGCCGAGGTCCTCGGGGGAGAAGCGCATGCTCTGCGCGTGCTCGAGCACCTGGCGCAGGCCGCAGAAGACGACGAAGTTGCGCTCGTGCGGCAGCTTGCGGAAGAAGAACGCCATGGCCAGGCGCTGCTCGAGCCGCTCGGCGTCGAAGTGCGCGACGAGCGTCATCAGCTGGTACGCGTCGACGCCGAGCGTATCCGACACTAGAGGTTCCTCAGCAGCTTCACGCCCGCGCGCTCGAAGGCCTGGCTGGTCTCGTCGGCGCGGTTCGGGTGCACCGAGCGGGTCAGCTCGTCGATCACGACGGTCTTGAAGCCGGCGGCGACCGCGTCCTGCGCGCTCCAGCGCACGCACACGTCGCGCGCCAGGCCGCACAGGAAGACCCGCCAGATGCCGCGCTCGCGCAGGAAGCCGCCCAGGCCGGTGGGCGCGCGCTTGAGATCGGGACCGTGGTTCTCGCGGAAGGCGCTGTACGAGTCGACCTCGGGATCGGCGCCCTTGCGCAGGATGAGCGAGAACGCCGCCAGCGGCAGCGCGCCGTGCAGCGCCGCGCCGGGCGTGCCCTGGACGCAGTGATCCGGCCACAGCGTCTGCTGCGCGCCGTGCAGCGGGATCTCGTCGAACGGCTGCTGGCCCGGGTGCGACGAAGCGAACGACTTGTGGCCGCGCGGGTGCCAGTCCTGCGTGGCGACCACCGTGGCGAAGCGCGGAAACAGGCTGGCGATGCCGCCGACGATCTCGTCGCCACCCTCGACCGGTAGGCCGCCACCGGGCATGAAGTCGGGCTGGACATCGATGACGATGAGGGCGTCGCGGACAGGATCGATGGTGACGGCAGCCGTGCTCATGGACATCTCCTAGTTAGGGTAGCCAGTACAATTATTCTGGGCGCGCGCAAGGGGCTCAGGCCATCCCCCGCCCGATCATTACGGTTTTTCGGTGCTTGAAGCGATAGAGGCGTGCGGGGCGGTGGGCGGCGCCGCGCCGGGTGCCACCGGTCGGCACCACCACCTGGGCGTCGAGCGCCCGCTTACGGAAGTTCCGCGCGTCGAGCGCGCGGCCCAGGATCGCCTCGTGGACGCGCTGGAAGTCGCCCAGGGTGAACTCGGGCGGCAGGAGGCTCCAGGCGACGTTCGAGTACTCGACCATCGCGCGCAGGCGTGCCACCGCGGCGGCCACGATGCCCTCGTGATCGAAGGCCAGCGGAGGCAGCTCGTCGGCGGGGAAGAAGCCGACGCCAGCGTACTTGCGGGTCGCGGAGAGGCGCGCGTGCTCGGCCGGCACCAGCGCCAGGAAGGCGACCGAGACGCAGCGGCCGCTCGGGTCGCGCGCGGGCGCCGAGAACGTGCGCAGCTGCTCGAGCACCACTGGCTCGGCCGCGCCCAGCCCGGTCTTCTCGCGCAGCTCGCGTGCGGCCGCGTCCTCGACGGTCTCGGCGGCGCCGATGAGCCCGCCCGGCAGGCCCCAGCGGCCCGCGAAGGGCGCGCGCTTGAGCTTCACCAGCAGGACCGCCAGCCGGTCGGCCTCGAGACTCAGCACGGCCACGTCGACCGCCACGCCGATGGGCTTCAAGATGCGTACTTATAACAATAAGTCGACGAAGGTGAAAGCGTCGAGCGTGCGCGTGGTATCAACGGTGGGCGCATGCAGCCAGGTGAAGGGCCGAGCTGGGTAGGGCGAACGATCGACGGCCGCTACCTCGTCGAGGCGGTGATCGGCAAGGGCGGCATGGGCGTGGTGCTAGGCGTGCGCCACAAGTACACCGGGCAGCACGCGGCGCTGAAGCTCCTGCACCCGCACCTGCGCATGCACGGCGACCTGGCGCAGCGCTTCCTCGCCGAGGCGCGCGCGCCCGCGGTCATCCTCGTGGGCGCGTCGGTGGCGCCCGTGCCGTGTGTGGCGCCCGTGCCGTGCGTCGGGGTGCCACCGCAGCCTCCGATGCAGCCTCCGATGCAGCCTCCGATGCAGCCTTCGCAGCCTCCACCGCCCGCGCCGCGCTCGCGCGTCGCGGTCTACATCGCCATCGCCGCGCTGGTCGCCGCCCTCGGCCTCGCCGTGGCGCTCGTGCTCGTGCTCCGCGGCGGTAGCAACCCGGTCGCCGCGCTCGTCTCTGACGCTGACCTGGCCCCGGCGCCCGATCCCACACCGGCACGCGGGCCCGACGCCACCCCCGCCCCGCCGCCCGAAGACCCGGACGACCCTCCGGACGACCCTATTGACGAGGAGCCGGACGATCCCCGTGCCTCGACCCCGGCGGCGAAGAAGGCCACGCCGCGCGAGATCTGCAAGCGCGCGTGCGCCGCGTCGCAGAAGAAGTGCCGCGTCCACTACGTCGCGCCCTGCGTCGAGACCTGCCTCGGCTACCCGGGCCCCGCGACCGCGTGCCTGGCCGAGGCGGGCGACGATTGCGCTGCGATCGCCAACTGCGGGTTCGCCTCCATGTGTGGCCAGCCACCTTCGGGGCGCGCATCCTGCAACGACAGCGCCGCGTGCCTGATCGGCTGCGGCCAGGACGCCGCGTGCACCTGCCGCTGCGTGCACGCCATGTCACCCAAGAAGAGCGGCGTACTGGTGACCTTCGCGAGCTGCGCGATCGCGCGCTGCGCCCGCGACTGCTCGCTCGGCGACAGCATCTGTCTGTCCTGCGTGCAGTCGCACTGCGCGGCCTCGGCGGCAGCTTGCGTGGCGCAGTGACGCCCTGCTAACTTCGCGTCCTGACGGGAGAATCGCAATGCTACTGGTCGTCGACGTCGGCAACACCAACACGGTCCTGGGCGTGTACGAGGGCGACACGCTGCGTGCGCACTGGCGCATCGAGACCAAGAAGGGTCGGACCGCCGACGAGTACGCGATCATATTGCGCCAGCTCTACGAGCTCGACGCGATCGTCGCGCCCAAGATCGAGCACGGCATCGTGTCGTCGGTGGTGCCGCCGGTGCTCTTCCCCATCGAGGACTTCTTCAAGCGGCACCTCAAGATCACGCCGCTCGTGGTCGGGCCCGGCATCAAGACCGGCATGCCCATCCTCTACGAGAACCCGCGCGAGGTCGGCGCCGACCGCATCGTGAACTCGGTCGCCGCCTTCGAGCAGTTCAACATGGGCTGCATCATCGTCGACTTCGGCACCGCGACGACCTTCGACGTGGTCACGCCCAAGGGCGAGTACCTGGGCGGCGCCATCGTGCCGGGCATCCTCATCAGCGCCGACGCGCTCTACCACCACGCCGCCAAGCTGCCGCGCGTCGAGATCGTGCGCCCGGCGCGCGTGGTCGGCCGCAACACCGTGGCGTCCATGCAGTCGGGCCTGGTCTTCGGCTACGCGGGCATGGTCGACGCCATCGTCGACCGCATGCGCGCCGAGGTCGACTTCGAGGCACGCTGTCTGGCCACCGGCGGGCTCGCGCCGCTCATCGCCAAGGAATCGCGCACCATCGAGAGCTCGGACGAGATGCTCACGCTGCGTGGGCTCAAGATCCTCTTCGAACGCAACCGCTAGGAGCGTCCACGTGGCCCTGCAGCACACCCCGCTCGATCCCACCGCGCTCTCCGAACCGGCCCGGAAGGCGCTCGCCGGCGCCGGGGCCATGAAGATGATGGCCGCGCGCGGCCTCGCGCCGCTGCCGCGCGCCGCCGACATCGCCAATGTGATCTACTCGCTCGCGCTCGACGCCGACGCGGTGGTGAAGGCCGCCGCCGACAAGACCGCGGCAGAGCTGCCCGAGAAGGTCCTCGGCGGCGCGCTCACCGATCAGGCGCTCGATCCGCGCGTGCTCGACTTCTTCGCCGCGAAGGTGCTCGGCAAGCCGGCGCTGGTCGAGGCGCTCCTGCTCAACCGCGGCACCGCCGACGAGACCATCCAGGAGATGGCCACGCGGCTCGACGAGCAGGCGCTCGAGATCGTCGCCCAGAACGAGGAGCGGCTCTTGCGCCACCCCGCCATCATCGGCGCGCTCTACATGAACACCAAGACGCGCATGTCGACGGTCGACCGCGCCGTGGAGCTGGCCGTGCGCAACAAGATCACGGTGCCCGGCGTGCCCTCGTGGGACGACGTGGTCGCTGCGGTGCTCGGCGTGCA
>JBKJOI010000360.1:0-3363 GCA_046595695.1 Haliangiales bacterium
GACGCCGACGCGGTCGCCGACCTGGAAGCCGCGCGGCTCGCCGCCGGCGACGTCGACGGCGCCGCCGCGATGCACAGCAAGGCCGCGCGGAGCGACCCTGCTGCCGCGTACGCGCGCGTGCTGGCGGCGCGCATCTTCGAGCGGGCCGGTCGCCACGCCGAGGCCGTCGTCGAGCTGGTCGCGGCGCGTGAGCTCACGCCCGACAGCGCGCCGCTCGCCGAGTCGCTCGCACGCCTGTACGCCGCGGGCGGTCGCTGGGCCGAGCTCGCCGACCTGCTCGCCGCCCACGCCGACGTCGATCCAACGCTCGAGACGGCGCTGCCCGGACGCGTGCGCGCGGCCCGCGCCGCCGACACCGCCTCGGCCGCCGCCCCCGACGACATCGAGCGCGCCACCGGGGCGCGCGCCGCCTGGGCGCGCGCGCTCGAGAGCGACCCCGAGTCCACGGTCGCCCGGCTGGCCGCGCTGCGCCTGGCGGAGCGCAGCGGCGACGCCGCGCTGCTCGCGCCCGCGCTCGCCGCCGCCCAGGCCGCCGCCAAGGATCCCGCGCTCGCCGCCGAGCGCGCGCTGCGACGCGCCGCGCTCTCGCGGGCCGCGGGCACCATCGACGGCGCCCCGCTCGAGCAGGCGCTCGCCGTCGACCCGGGCAGCGCGCGCGTGCACGCCGAGCTGGCCGCGCTCGACGCCGCGGGCGGCCGCTGGGAGGATCTGGCGCACCGCCAGAGCGCGCGCGCCGAGCTGCTCGCCGAGGGCACCGAGCGGCACGCGCTGCGCTTCGCCGCGGCCGCGTTGCTCGAGGAGCGCACCGACTCGCTCGCCGCGGCCACCGCGCTGCTCGCGCCCATCGCCGCGGCCTACCCCGGCTTCCTGGGCGCGCGCGTCCTGCTCGAGCGCGCCTTCCGGCGCATCGGCGACCCGGGCGCGCTCGCCGCGCAGCTGGCGCGCTCGGTCGGCCTTTCCACCGAGGACGCATCGTCCGATGGCGTGCCCCGGCCCGAGATCGCGCCCGAGCCGGCCGCGCTGCGCTTCGCGCGCCTGCTCGAGCTCGGCGAGCTCTACGAGTCGCGCGTCGGCGATCCGGCGCGGGCGCTGGCCGCGTTCTCGGCGGCGCTGGCGCTGCGGCCCGACGATCCGGTCGCGCTGTCGGGCTTCCAGCGCGCCTGCGAGGCCACCGGCGAGCTGCGTCCGCTGGCCGAGCGGGCGCTCGCCGAGCTCGAGCGCGCCGAGCAGAGCGGCGACCCGGCCGCCAAGGTGGCCGCCTACGAGCAGCTCGCGCGCGTCGACGGCGAGCTGCGCGGCGATCACGCCAGCGCGCTGCTCGCCTGGGAGACCATCGCCGAGCTCGACCCCACGCGCGTGCCGGCGCTGCGCGCGCTCGAGCGCCACCACACCGCCGAGGCCGCCGACGCCGACTTGAGCGCCGTGCTGGCCAAGATCGAGGCGCTCTGCGACGCGCCCGGCGACGTGGTCGTGCTGGCCATGGCGCGCGCTCGCCTCGAGGAGCTGCAGGGCCACCCGGCCGAGGCGCTGGCCGCCGCGCGCCGCGCGCTGGCCGCCGGACCGGGCACGCGCATGGCGCTGTTCCGCCTCGAGGCGCACGCGCGCGAGCACCTCGTGATCGAGGACATGGCGGCGCTCACCGAGGCGATCGCGAGCTTCTTCACCGGCGACGCGCGCGCCCAGGGCGTCTATCTGACGCGCGCGGGCGACCTGCTCGCCGATCTCGGCCGCCCCGCCGACGCGGTCGCGCACTTCCGCACTGGCACCGAGATCCTGCCCGACCACGTGCCCGCGCTGCGCGCGTGGCGCCGGGTCGCGCTCGCTGCCGGGCTGTGGGCCGAGGCGGTCGAGGCCACCGAGCGCGAGGCAGCCGTGGTTCCCGCCACCGCCGAGAAGGTGCGCCTGTACCACCTGGCCGCGACCTGCGCGATGGACCGGGGCCTCGAGACCGAGAAGGCCACCGAGAACCTGCGCCGGGTGCTCGCGCTCGACCCGCGCCACGAGGACGCGATCCTGCGCCTGCGCCAGCTCTACGAGGAGCAGGGCCGCTACGAGGACCTCGTGCAGTTGCTCGGCGCGCGCGTCGAGGTCGAGCCCGATCGCGCCCGCCAGATCGAGCTGCACCTGGCGCTCGCAGCGCTGTTCCGCGACTTCCTGGACGATCGCGATCGCGCCAAGCTGCACTTCCGCGCGGTGATCCAGCGCGATCCGGTGAACCCGATCGCGGTCGGCGCGGTCTCCGACATCGCCTGGGAGCAGGGCCACTGGCAGGAGGCCGCCGACGCGCTCATCCAGCGCGCCCGCCTCGAGAAGAACCCGCGCGTGCTCAAAGAGGTCTTCTACCGCCTGGGCCTCATCTACGCCGAGCGGCTGCCCGATCCGCGCTGGGCGCTCAAGTCGTTCGAGCGCGTGCTGCAGCTCGATCCCGAGGACGACGGCGCGCTCGAGCACCTGTCCAAGCTGGCCATGCAGACCGGCGACTGGCGCCTCGCGCTCGGCGCCACCGAGCGGCTCATCGCGCTCGACACCGAGCCGCACACCAAGATCGAGCACCTGCACCGCGCCGCGCAGATCCTGCAGGACGGCTTCAAGGAGCCCAAGCGGGCCGAGGACGCGCTCAAGCGAGCGCTCGACGCCGACCCCGCCGATCCGCGCTCGCTCGAGGCGATCGTCGCCTTCTACACGGCGCAGAAGGACCTCACCTCGCTGCGCGTGCAGATGGACCGCGTCGCCGGCGGCATGCGCCAGCGGCAGCGCAAGGATCCGCACGACGCGACCGCGTACCGCGTGATCTCGCGCGCGCTCGCGGCGCGCGCGCGCGCCAACGTGCCCGGGTCGATCGAGGCGGCCCGCTGCGCCGCGGAGCTCGCGCACGCGCTCGGCGGCGCCGAGGACAGCGAGCGCATGCTCGCCGCCGAGGCGCTGCGCCAGCCGTCGTCGGCGCGTGGGCTAGGCAACCTGGCCATCGACGACTCGCTCTTCCACCCCAGCATCCCGAGCGGCTTCCGCCAGGTCTTCCGCCTGCTCCACGACACGCTCGCCAAGCGCTACGCGCCCGAGCTGCGCCGCTGGGGCGTGACCAAGGCCGACAAGCTGCCGCGTTCGGGGCATCCGGTGAAGGACCTGGCACTCGCGGTCGCCGCCGATCTCGGCATCACCGATATCGACGTCTACGTCTCGACCACGCAGCCGACCGCGCTCGGGGTCGAGCTGACCGACCCGCTCACGCTGGTGATCGGCGCGCACCTGGCGCACGCCGAGAAGCCGCCGCAGCTGCGCTTCGCGGTCGGGCGCGCGCTCAAGCTGGCCGCGTCGTACATGGGCGTGCCCGCGCGGCTCACGCCCGAGGAGCTGGGCGCGCTC
>JBKJOI010000367.1:0-8422 GCA_046595695.1 Haliangiales bacterium
CGGCGTGCACGCCGGGCGCGGCCAGGCCGACGCCGAGCATGCGCGTGCGGCCGGGCGCGATCTCGATGGGCACCACCGCCAGCGCCAGCTCGCCCGCCTGCCGGATCTCGGCGAGCAGCGCGTCGAGCGCGCCCAGGTCGTGGATGGCGCGGTAGCGATCCTTGTGCGAGACGAAGGTGGTCTCGATGCGCGCGAGCAGGCGGCCGAACTCGAGCGTGCGGAAGACCTCGCCGAGCGCGGGCACGTCCCAGTCGCGCCGGCGGTACGCGGTGATCTCGGCGGGCAGCTCGACGTCGTCCTTGAGCGCGACGAGCAGGCGCGAGCGGGCCAGGTTGGCGCGCTGGACCGGGTCGCGCAGCCGCTCGCCCATCTTGCCCTTGATCGCGCCGGCGTCGGCCGCGGCCACGATGGCATCGATCGAGCCGTACTCCTTGAGCAGCTTGGTCGCGGTCACGTCACCGATGCCGGCGACGCCCGGGATGTTGTCGACCGAGTCGCCGCGCAGCGCCAGCCACGACGACACCTGCTCGGGTGGCACGCCGAACTTCTCGAGCACCCGGGCCGGGTCGTAGGTGACGTCGCGCATGGTGTCGATCACCTGCACGTGGTCGTCGACCAGCGCCATCATGTCCTTGTCGCCGGTGAAGATGGTCACGTCGAGCCCGCGCGCGCGCGCCAGCCGCGTGCAGGTCGCGATGACGTCGTCGGCCTCGACGCCGGCGATGCGCAGCATGGGCAGCTTGAAGGCTTCCACGATCTTCTCGAACCAGGGGAACTGCGGCTTGAGGTCGTCGGGCGGCTCGTTGCGGTTGGCCTTGTACTCGGGGTCGATGGCGGCGCGGAAGCTGGCCTGGTGCGAGTCGAACACCACCGCGCACAGGTCGGGTCGCTCGTCCAGGTACAGCCGCATGAGCATGTTGGAGAACACATGCAGCGCGCCCGTGGGCATGCCGGTGGACGTCGACAGCCGCACGTCGGGCCGGCCCGAACGCGTCTGCTGGAGCGCGAAGAACGCCCGGAAGATGTAGTTGGAACCGTCGACGATGATGAACCGCTCTGCCGCCACGCGCGGAAGGTATCACGCGTCCGGTACGCGGCACGGCGCCTAGCCCGTGCGGCCCCGCGTGAGGTGGCCGCTGATGGGTCACGCTCGCTCGAGGGCACCGTCGAGCTTGAGCTTCGCCTCGCTCAGCGCGCGGCGAGGCGGCGGTTCTCGCCAAGTACCCACTCGGCATCGCCGAGCAGGGCCGGTCGCTCGTCGAAGGCGAGGCTGGCCAGATCGGGTTGGGCCTGCTGCTGCTGCCAGGCGCGGCGGTGCGTCAGCGCGCGATGCGATGCCGTCCGATCAGGCGGTGCAGATACGTGCGGTTGAGACCGGCCTCGCGGGCCGCCTGGGCCACCTGTCCGCCGCTGCGGGCCAGCAGGCGCGCGACGTAGCGCCGCTCGAAGCGCTCGAGCGCCTGCTCGCGGGCCGCTGCGTAGGGAAGGTCGAGCTCGGCGGCCTCGCCTCCGTCCGCGGGCGGCACCGGGAGCTCGGTGGCGTCCTGGAGCACGACGCAGCGCTCCACGTGGTTGCGCAGCTCGCGCACGTTGCCGGGCCACGGCGCGGCCTGCAGGCGGGCCAGCGCGGGCGGGCTGAGCAGGAGCTCGCGCGCCTCGGGCCGCGCACCCAGGTCGGCGAGGATCCGTTCGAGCAGGTCGGGCAGATCGTCGGGGCGCTCGCGCAGCCCGGGCATGCGCAGCGTGACCACCGCCAGCCGGTAGTAGAGATCGGGGCGGAAGCGGCCGGCGTTCACCTCGGTGCGCAGGTCGCGGTTGGTCGCCGCGATCACGCGCACGTCGACGGGGATGGACTCGTTGCTGCCGACGCGCTTGACGGTGCGGCTCTCGAGCACGCGCAGGAGCTTCGGCTGCAGCTCGATGGGCAGCTCCCCGATCTCGTCGAGGAAGAGCGTGCCGCCGCTCGCGGCCTCGAAGGCGCCCTTGCGGCGCTCGCCCGCCCCGGTGAACGCGCCACGTTCGTGGCCGAGCAGCTCGCTCTCGAGCAGCGCCGGCGGCACGGCCCCGCAGTCCACGACGATGAAGGGCGCGTCCTTGCGCTCGCTCTCGAGGTGCACGCTCTCGGCGGCGGCGGTCTTGCCGGTGCCGGTCTCGCCCTCGAGCAGCACGGTCGCGCGGCTCGCCGCGACGCGCTCGAGCTGCGCGAACAGGCGGCGCATGCTCTCCGAGCGCCCGCACAGGATGCCGAAGCCGTCGGCGACCGGCACGGTCTCGGTCTCGCCGGTGGTGACCACGCGCACGGTGGTGCGACCGAGGCTCAGCAGCTGGCCATCTTGCACCATCGCGTCGCGCACCGCGACGCCGCCGACGTGGGTGCCGTTTCTGCTCTCCAGGTCGCGCACGCGGATGCCGCGGTCGGTGACCGCGAGCTCGCAGTGGAAGCGCGAGACCGCGGGATCCGACAGGACGATGTCGTTCTGGCTGGCGGTGCCGATCGAGCAGCGGCCCTCGCGCGACGTCCAGTGCGCGCCCGCGTCGGGGCCGGCGGTGGCGACCAGGCTCACGCGCTGGACCTGGCACACGCGCGGGGTCGACGCTCCGGTCAGCGGAAGGGTATGGATCGACAGGGCGGCAGCGGCGCGGTCACTCATCTCACGTCGCGATCCTGCAGCCGGGGTGCCACGGACCACTTCTAGTGAATCCGCGAGGATAGCCGCGCCGTCGACGCCGACCTGGTGTGCCGACCCAGCACATTGGCGACTCGAGTGGCCGGTCAGGTCGCCGCCCAGGCGTGCTGGCGGGCGGGCGACAGGTGTCAGGCGCGGTGCTGCACGAGCCACGCTTCGGCCTCGGCGAGCAGCCCGCGGGCGGCCGCGCCGACCGTGCGCAGCCGATCGCGCGCGCGGCGCACCAGCTCCACCGCCTGCTTCCGGTGGCCGTTCGCCCACAGGACGCGACCGTGGCTCAGCTCGATCTTGCCCAGCGCCCGCGCTTCCTTGCCCTTCGCGGTGTAGATCGCGAGCGCCGCGCCGGAGTGCACGACGGCGTCGGCGGGGCGGCCCATCTCGAGCAGCAGCTCGGCGAGATCGCGCCGGGGCATGGCGCAGGCCAGCGAGTCGGCGCCCTCGACCTCCTCGAGGATCGCGATCGCCTGCTGCATCGAGGCGAGCGCCTGCTCGAGCTTGCGCTCCTTCCAGTCGAGCGTGGCCAGCTGCAGCGACATGTAGATCACGTTGCGATGCCTGGGCCCGTACGCGCGCGTCCAGATGGCGATCGCCTCGGCGCCGCGGCCGCGGGCCTCGGCGATCTGGCCCCTCTCGGCGTGGATCCCGCACATGTTGGCGAGCGGCAGCGCCTGGTCGGGGTGGTCCGGTGGCAAGGCCTGCCGGTAGATCTCGTGCACGCGCTCGAAGCTGGCGAGGGCCTCGTCGGGCTTGCCCAGGTACTGCAGGGTCACCGCCAGGTTGTTGACGAAGGTCGCGGTCAGCGGG
This sequence comes from Haliangiales bacterium, assembly GCA_046595695.1. Lineage (GTDB taxonomy): Bacteria > Myxococcota_A > Polyangia > Haliangiales > SHYZ01 > JBKJOI01. The sequence continues at coordinate 3,492 of JBKJOI010000367.1, forward strand.
TTGGCGTCGCCGACGACGCGCGTGGCCATCGCGATGGCCTGCTCGTAGGCGCTGCGCGCGTCCTCGTAGCGGCCCTGCTCCTTGGCGACCACGCCGAGGCCGTTCCACAGCTGCGCGAGCTCGGTGGAGTCGCCCGCGGGCGCGAGGCGCGCGATCGCCGCCTCGTAGCGGAGCCGGGCCTCGTCGTGGCGGGCGAGCTCGCGTAGCACCCAGCCCATCGACTGATCCACCGACGTGGTGAGCTCGGGCGCGCCGCCGATGCGCTCGATCGCGGCGAGCGCGACCGGCTCGAGGGCGAGCGCCTCGGCGCGCGCGGCGCGGTGGCTGTCGACGTCGAGGAGCTCGGTCCACAGCCGCGCCAGCGTGTGGTCGTCCTTGGCGCGCGCGGCCACCACCGAGGCCTGCACCAGCGTCTCGGCGGCCTCGGCCTGCTTGCCGGCGTCGAGCAGCAGCGCGCCGCGCAGAAGCATCGCCTGGCCCTGCAGGGGCGCATGGCCCGTGGCCTCGATCTCGGGCCAGGCCGCGGCCAGCTCGTCGAGCAGGGCGCCCTCGCCGGCCAGGTGGCGGCGGCCGCGCCAGGCGTCGATCTTGCCCTCGAGCTCGGCCACGCGCGCGCGCACGCGCGGGTCGTCGGGCGGCGGCACCAGCCGCGCGAGCGCGTCGCCATCGTCACACGCCGAGGTGGGCGGCAGGTCGGCGACGTGGGTGATGGAGCCGTAGAGGGCCTGGCGCTCGCGGGTTTGGGCCACCTGCTCGACGAAGGCGCCGAGCTCGCCCAGGCGGCGCTCGAGGCAGCGCATGCGCAGGTCCATGAGCGTCGCCGACTCGGTGCCCGCGACGCGCGCGGCCTTGCAGGTCGCGTTGTACCGCTCGCGCAGCTCGTCGGCGCGGCGATCGAGCGGGCCGGTCAAGAGCGGCGCGGCGGCTCCGGGTAGCCCGGCGGTGGCGAAGGTGGCCTCGATCTGGCGGCGCAGCGCGGGCGACCAGGTGCCGTCGACGCGCGCCGCGGCGTTGGCACACGGATCGGCGTGCGCGGGCTGGATCAGCTGCCAGGCCACGAGCCCCACGAGCGCCGCGCCGGCGAGCGCCGCGCCCGCCGCGAGGGTGCGCCGGCGCGCCTGGCGGCTCGGCAGCACCAGCGCCAGCGCCCCGAGCAGCGCGCGCATGGACGGGTGGCGAGCCGCGGGCGCCGCCGCCAGGCCGCGCGCGATGATCTGGAGCAGGCGATCACCGCCCCAGGCATCGGCCGGGACCGGTGCGAGCCGGCCGGCCAGCGCCTGCTGCACGGCCTCCTCCACGGTGGCGCCGGCGAACGGCGGCGCGTGGTAGAGCGCCTCGTAGAGGGCCACGCAGAAGCTGAACTGATCCGAGCGCGCGTCGGCGGGCTCGCGGCGCCACTGCTCGGGCGCCATGTAGCGCGGCGTGCCCATCCAGGCGCCCGTCGCCGTCAGCGTGCTCGAGACGATCACCTCCGGGCCCGCGCCCGCTTCGCCGGCGAGCTCAGCGGCGCTGGCGTCGCGGGCGAGGCCGAAGTCGAGCACGCGGACGCGCCCGTCGGCGCCGACCATGACGTTCTCGGGCTTGAAGTCTCGGTGCACCAGGCCCACGTCGTGGGCCGCCGCCAGGCCCTCGCCGGCGGCCAGGAAGGTGGTCAGCACCTGCTCGGGGGTGGGCCGCTCGTCGAGCCAGCGGCGCAGGGTCGCGCCCTCGACGAGCTCCATCGCGACGAACACCTCGTCGCCGCGCGTGCCCACGTCGTGGACGGTGATGACGTTCGGGTGGGTCAGCCGCGCCAGCGCCTGCGCCTCGCGCAGGAGCCGCGCGCGCGCCTCGTCGGCGGCGACGCCGGCGACACGCACGACCTTGACCGCCAGCTCGCGCTTGAGCGAGGGGTCGTAGGCGCGCAGCACCTCGCCCATCCCGCCCCGCCCGAGCCGGCCGAGGACCAGGTAGCGATCGATCCGATCGCCCGGCGCCAGTCCCCGGGCGAGCTCGGCGCCCGGCGCGTCGATGGTGGGCGCGGTGACCGGCTCGGTGTGGCGGCGCTCACCATCGGCCGCGGCACAGAGGGCGCAGACGGCGCGATGGTTCCTGAGCTCGGCCTCCGCGGTGGCTGGCGCGGCGACGGCCATGAGACGAGCAGCTTCCGGGCACACGAGCTGGTCAGTATAGACGAGGCGAGGCACTCGTGCGCCTCCGCGAGCCGGCGAGCGACGGCCGGCTGCTATGAGCGGCCGGAGCGCGATGGCCACGGAGTCTTGTCCAGGGTGTCGGCGTGCGACGAAGGGATGGTGGCCATTCTGTTCCTGTCGAGCGCTGCGAGGCCGACCTGGCGCCGCCGCCCGCACCGATCCGCGGAGACCGCGGCCAGGCTGATGGTCCTCTTCGCCGTGCTCGACGGGGCGAGCTAGGCCGCGGCGATCGAGCCGACCATTCTAGGCCTCGAGGCGACCACTTCACGGCGCGGCGGGAGGGCGTCGTGACTCAGGCGGACGCGGGTATGCGCGCCTCGATCCAGCGCAGCAGATCGGTCCAGACCTCGGCGCGGTTCTCCTCGTTCAGGAGCTCGTGGCGGCCGCCGGGGTAGCGCTTGACGGTCACGTCGGGGTTGCCGGTCGCGAGGTAGCGCTTGCCGAGCTGGGCGCTGCCCAGGCCGCCCATGCTCACCGGGTCGCGACTGCCCGCGACGATCAGGATGGGCACGCGCGCGAGCTGCAGCGGGTCGGCCTCGGCGCGCTCGATCGAGTACACCCCGCCCAGGAGATCGGCCCACAGCTGGCTCGAGCAGTCGAAGCCGCACAGCGGGTCCTGTATGTACGCGTTCACGGTCTCGGGATCGCGCGACAGCCAGTCGAACGAGGTGCGCGAGGGCATGAACTGCAGGTTGAAGGTGCCGAACACCAGCTTGGCCATGAGCGCGCTGGGCTGGCGCGGGCCCAGCTTCCACGCCTGCAGGCGCGCGACGCCCTGCAGCACGCGGTTGCCCGGGCCCATGCGGAAGCCGGTCGCGCTGATGATCGCGCCGGCGAGCAAGCTACCGTGGGCGACCAGGTAGGCGCGCGCGATGAACGAGCCCATGCTGTGGCCGAGCAGGAAGACCGGCGCGCCGGGGTGCGCCTTGCGCGCGTGCTTGCCGACCAGGTGCAGGTCGGAGACCACCTTGTGCCAGCCGTCGCGATCGGCGTAGTGACCGAGCGGCGTGCTCGAGTCCACCGACGCGCCATGGCCGCGGTGATCGTGGGCGTAGACGGCGATGCCCTTGGCCGCGCACGCCGCGGCGAACCCGGCGTAGCGCTCCTTGTGTTCGGCCATGCCGTGCGAGAGCTGCAGCACCGCGCGCACCGGGCCCGCGGCCGGCAGCCAGCGCACCGCGGCCAGCTTGAAGCCGTCCGCGGCGGGCACGGTGAAGCGCTCGGTGATCAGGTTGCGCTTGCCCTGGGCGGGCGCGACGTCGGTATCGAGCATGAGGTCTCCTCTCAGATCGCGGTCAAACGTAACGGTAGCCCATCCTTGGGGTAGGTGATGGGCAGGATGACGAGGTCGGGATCGCGGTCGCTGGTGCGCTCGAAGCGGTGCCGCACCAGCATGTGGTGCAGCGCCAGGCGCGCCGCCATGAACGCGAACTGCATGCCGATGCAGATGTGCGCGCCGCCGCCGAACGGCACCCACTGGTACTTGTGCTGCTTGTGCTCGGCGCGTTCGGGCGAGAAGCGCTCGGGATCGAAGCGCAGCGCGTCCTTCCAGTACTGCTCGGAGCGGTGCACATAGCCGACGTCGACCATGACCTGGGTGTTGGCGGGGATGCGGTGGCCGTGGAACTCGCACTCGCGCAGCGCGCGCCGGAACAGCTGCGGCGCGGGCGGATACAGCCGCAGCGCCTCGCGGAAGACCCACTCGTGCTCGTCGAGCTGTGCGATCTCGTCGGCGCCGAGCGGGCCGCTGCCGATCGCGAGGCTCTTGGCGCGCAGCCGCTCCTGCCACTCGGGGTGCTTGGTCAGGAAATGCATCGCCAGCGTCAGCGATGTGGTCGAGGTGTCGTGCGCCGCCGACAGCACCGAGATGAGGTGGAACTGGATGGCCTCGTCGGAGAACGCCTCGCCGTGCTCGTCCCTGGCCTGGCACAGCCGGGTCAGCACGTCAGTGCCGTCGGAGGTGCGGCGGGCGGCGATGAGCGGGCGGAAGTACGCGAACAGCTGCTCGCGGGCGCGCAGGGCCCGCCACAGCGCCAGACCGGGCACCGGGTAGGGCACGATGTGGGCGAGACCCTTGTTCAAGGTCACGAACGAGTCATTGATGAAGGCGGCATCCTCCTTGAGCTCGAGACCCAGGAAGGCGCGCGCGCCCAGGTCCAGCATCATCGACTTGATGGCCGGGTACATCTTGACCACGTCCTTCCCGCGCCAGCTCTCGACGCCGCGGCTGACCACGCCGTCGACGAGCGGGACGTACGCGCTCATCGCGGCGGGCCGGAAGACCTCCTGCATGATGCGCCGGTGGTGGCGGTGCTCCTCGAAGTCCATGGTCGGCAGGCCGTTGGGGAACAGCCGGGCCAGGAAGCGCTCCCAGCCGAGCTTGCTGGAGAAGTTCTTCTCGTCGTCGCGCAGCACGTACTCGATGCCGTCGGGGCTGGCGAGCACGAGGAAGCGCATGAAGAAGGCGCGGCTGCGGTAGACCTCGCCGAAGCGCTGGCGCAGCTCCTGGCCGAACTGGTAGGTGCGGCGCAGGTAGTCGAAGGTGTGGCCGAGGATCGGCATTCCGTCCGAGCCGCGGACGTGGGTGAGGGCGGTGTTCTCGTTGCTGGACACGGGGTGCTCCGTACTTCTGCTGAGCCTAGCCACGCGTGGGCGTGGCTGCGGGCGCGGGCGCGGGCGCGGCGTCGCGGCGCGCGCCGGGACCGACGCGCTTGCGGTAGGTGAACGGGATCGCCAGCT
>JBKJOI010000814.1:0-4073 GCA_046595695.1 Haliangiales bacterium
TCTCGGCCCTTCCCATCGAACTCTCCCTGGGATAACTACAGCAACATGAAGGTCGTTTGTATCCTGCTCGCCGCATGCTTGCTTGCGGGTTGCACTTCTCATGAACCCTACGGCTGCGATGACGGTGAGGCCTGCTTCCAGGGCGGCATCGCGGGGACTTGTCTTCCTTCGCCGGCGTCCGCGCACAGTTGGTGCGCCTTTCCTGATGATCTGTGTAATTCAGGGCTCAGCTATGGACTGTTGAGCGGTGACGGCCTGGCGAGGGAATGCGTAGAACCGATGCCTCCAGACGCGGGCCTGCTCGATGCGGATGACCTCGACGCTCCGAGCGTCGATGCCGCCGACAGTAGCGCGGTCGACGCAACGCCGCCGATCGACAGCGCTCCGCCCATTGACAGCGCACCGCCGGGCTGCATCGAGACCGGTGCGGCAGGAATGATCTCATCCAACCATGGTCACGCACTCGTCGTGCCCGCGGCTCACATCGCTGGCGCGGCGATCGAACGCATCTACAGCATCCAGGGTGCCAGCCAGCACACGCACACGATTACGATCAGCGTGGCTCAGTTCACCCTGCTCAAGGCGAACCAGGATGGGTTCACGGTTCAGTCGACGAGCGGCGGCGCCCATACTCACAGCGTGACCGTCGTCTGTGGACTCTAATTGGCCCAAGACTGGAGATACGTGTGCGCCAAGCAGGAGCGGAGGTCGTCGTACCATCGCGGCAATCGGCTGCTTCGACGCTGGCGCTCGAGATCGGTCACTTGATCGAGGCCGCGCGCGGCCAGGTCGCCCAGGTCGCGAACGCTACGCTCACCACCCTCTTCTGGCAGATCGGCACGCGTATCCGGCAAGACGTGCTCAAAGAGCGTCGGGGCGAGTAGGGGCCGAGATTGTCGCCGCACTGGGGCGACAATTGGAGACGCGTTCGGGCGGGGCGTCGGCGAGAAGACGCTCCACCGGATGGTGTAGTTCGCCGCCGAGGCCTTCCCGGCGCCAGTCGCCGCACTGTGTTACGCGGCCGCTTCCACAGGGCCCGGGCCCTGGCCGCCGCGCGTGCTCCGCTCGATCAGCAATCGCCGCACGAGTAGGCCGCGTTCGCCCGCCGCGCCGCGCCCGCGCCGCGCACGCCGCTCCCCCCTACCGCCCCACGCTCCGACCCACGGCAACTCCCGCCGCGCAGGCCATGAAGCAGCCGACGAGCGTCAGGCCGACGTAGGTGGCGGCCGAGGCGTACGCGCGCCGCTCGGCGAGCGCGAAGGACTGGTAGGCGAACGCGCTGTAGGTCGTGAAGCCGCCGAGTAGTCCGGCGGTGATGCCCAGGCTGCGCGGGGCGCGCGCGAGCGGATCGGCGACCGACCCGAGGAGCACGACCGCGAGGCCCATGCCGAAGGAGCCGAGCAGGTTGATGACCAGCGTCGGAATCCAGGAGTCGGCTCCGACCACGCGACCCAGGCCCAGGCCGAGCAGCGCCCGGCCGAGCGAACCGACCGCGCCGAGCGCGCCGATCCAGAGCGCGGTCGCGAGCACGGGCGGCATCAGAGGTCGAGCTCGGCAATCACCGGCGCGTGGTCGCTCGGCTGCTGGGCCTTGCGCGACTCGCGGTCGACCACGCAGGTGGCCGCCGTGGCCGCGAGCGTCGGTGAGGCCAGGATGTGGTCGATGCGCAGGCCGTGGTTCTTGGGGAACGCGAGCATCCGGTAGTCCCACCAGGTGAAGAACTGGCCGGTCGGGTGCAGCTTGCGCAGCACATCCTCGACGCCGGTCTCGACGACCGCCGCCAGCGCGGCGCGCTCGGGCTGCGAGAAGTGGATCTGGCCTTCCCACTTGACCGGGTCGTGCACGTCCTCGGGCGCGGGCGCGACGTTGTAGTCGCCCAGCACGACGAAGCGCTTGTGCTGCGCCAGCGCTGCCGCCACGTACTTGCGCAGCCGCTCGTACCACTCGAGCTTGAACGCGTACTTCTCGGTGCCGGGCGACTGCCCGTTGGGCACGTAGACGTCGACGATGCGCACGCCGGCCACGGTCGCCGCGATCACGCGCGACTGCGCGTCGTCGCCGCCGTCGCCGAAGCCGCGGGTCACGTCGGACAGGGTGTAGGGCGCCTGCACGCCGATCGCGACGCCGTTGTAGGTCTTCTGGCCGTGGGTCACGAAGTCGTAGCCGATGGCTTTGAAGTCCTCCGTCGGGAACTCACCGTCCTGGCACTTGATCTCCTGCATGCAGATCACGTCCGGGCGGTTCTGTTTGACCCAGTCGAACACGCGGTCGTGGCGGGCGCGGATGCTGTTCACGTTCCAGGTGACGAGCTTCACGGCGCGCACTTTAGCGCGTATCGTGCGGAGGTCGCCATGGACTACAACGCACTCGACCCGGCGCTACGGCGCTTCTGCGAGTTCTACCGAGACTTCTCGCCCGCCTGGCTCGCCCGCCTGGGCGAGATCTACGCCGACGGCTTCGAGTTCCACGATCCGTTCGGCTCGATCCACGGTGACCTGAAGAAGCTCACCGCGCACTTCGAGAAGGCGTTCACCAAGCTGCACGCGAACCAGTTCCTCGTCGAGGACGCGATGCATGGCCAGGACGGCGCGTACGTGCGCTGGACGTGGGTGTGGCAGTGGAAGCCCTCGAGCCGCGTGATGCGCGTGCCCGGCGTGACCCACCTGCGCTTCGACGCGAACCGCAAGGTCGTGTTCCACCAGGATCTGTTCGACGCGGCCAGCGGCTTCTTCGACGTCGTGCCGGTCGTGGGCGGCCTGCTGCGCTTCGTGAAGAAGGGGCTGTAGCCGCGCGCGCGCGTCGCCCCCGAAAATGACTCGGTGCCCAACCTCGCCGGAAGTGGGCACCGAGCTTGCTCACACCCGCATCATTGCGGGTGATTTGCCGTCGTAGGAGGCCGCGGCTCCTGCAGCCCGCGCCGCGCGGAGCTACAGCTCCTGCGGCACCGTGATGCCGCTGATCTCCGCGCCGCGGTAGAAGTCCTGCACGCGGCGCATGTCACCCTTCGTGACCGCGTAGGCCACCGCCGCCGAGGCCGGCATCGCCGTCTCGCCGGGCCCGATGTTCGGATCGTCGGCGCCGGTCGCCGGGTTGAACCCGACGCGCTGGCCGTTTCTACGGATGCCGCCGTGCCAGCCGGTGCGCAGGTAGCCCGCGCCCAGCACGTACATCCAGTTGGAGTTGCCGGGCGTGCCATCAGGCCAGCCGTTGCGGTCGAGCGGATCCTTCGGCGTGTCGCCGTGGATCGAGATCACGGTGTTCTCGCCGATCTTGGAGCCCGCGCAGGTCGCGTCGTCGGCGGCGAGCAGGTCGTTCATGAACTCGTCGAGCATCTTGCCGAGCGTGCCCACGGTCTGGCGCAGCCGCGCCATGTCGTTGAAGGCGCCGTGCGGATCGTCGGAGAAGCCGGGGATGACCACGCTCGAGGTCAGGCCCATCTTGAAGGCCTTGGCGGTGATCATGAGCGCGCGCGCCATCTTGACCAGCTTGGTCTCGGTGCCGCCGTCGATGCCGTAGCGCGCCGAGTCGGCGTCGGAGGGCCGCAGCTGATCGGCGAGGTTCTTGCCGAGCAGGTTGGCGGCGACCTTGCCGGTGGTGAACGGCTTGACCGTGGTCGGCCGGCCCGCCGCCGCGTGCAGCGCCAGGAAGCCCTTGTAGTTGGCGTCGAAGAGCGCGGCGTCCTGCGGGTTGGCGAGGGCACCGCCGGCGCGCGAGGCGACCGAGTTGAACAGGTCGACGATGGCGTCGGCGTCACCGACGCGAGAGGCGCGCGGAGCGCCGGGCGCGCCGCCGAACGGCACGTTGTCGATGGCGATCACGGGCACCAGCGTCGGGTTCACCGACTGCAGCGCCGCGCAGGTCGCGAACAGGCCGACGTTCTGCGCCACCGTCGAGCTCGAGGTCGGCTGGTCGGTGTGGGTCTCGTTGTTGCCGGCCATGAACGCCGACACCTGGCGCTTGCCGATGAGGTTCTTCCACGGCGCCTCGGGGCCCTGGAAGAGCGGCTTGTCGGTGCCGGCGGCCAGGCCGCCCTGGCCGGGCGCGTGGTAGGCGAAGGCGTTGTTGCCCGCCTG